>JAUXFK010000089.1 GCA_030623035.1 Deltaproteobacteria bacterium
CCAGCTTTAAGGAGGTACCCCATGTCAGGTGCAAGGGGACGTTGTTCAAAAACAACAGTTGCCATTAGTAGGAACTGAGCGGGTATAGGGGACCGTGAATAATTAAATAACTTGATATATGAGGGGGCGGGTCGTGCATAATGGGGACGTTGTTTAAAAAAAGCAGTTGATATTTGGAGGCATTGTGTTAAAAAGGTAGCATAATGCCTCGAAAAGCATGAGATTAAGGAGATTGAACTTCAGAAAGGTAGAAAAAGGCGAGAGGTGACGAAAGTGAGAAGGGAAATTGCATATTATTTGAGCAGAGAAATAGGGATGACCATGGCGGAGATAGCACGAAATCTAGGAGTAGGGACGTCAGCGGTTGCAATGGCATTGAAACAAAAGGGGGCTGAAGAATAATATTGATTTTGTTGAACCCTGTCCCCTTACTAATCCTAGATCGTGTCCATCCAGCGAGGGGGCGGGTCGGACCAATCTAACAAACTGAAATCAAGGACTTTATCTCTCAAAGCTGGCCTTAAAATGCCCTAAGACATGTCTTTTTAGCCATAAAATAATGCATTAAAGAACAACGGTCCAAAAAAAACATTCTGCGGACAAGCTGCAGATGTTTACGTACAAAGGAAAATAAAATGCCACCAACAGTTTATCTTGAGACAACAATACCGAGCTATTTGACGGCATGGAAATCAAAAGATATAATAATTGCAGGAAAGCAGGAAGTAACCCGGATTTGGTGGAATGAAAGAAGGGATAATTTTTCACTTTATGTTTCACCATACGTTTTAGATGAAATGAGTCATGGAGATCCTGAAGCGGCTCAAAAGCGAATGGAGATAATTCAAAATATGCCTGTGTTGGCAGTTGACGAGGAGGTTGCGAGTCTTGCGGAAATAATTATTAAAGACACTATCATCCCCGAAAAAGCCTCCACAGACGCATTGCATATCGCGGTGGCTACTCGACATGGAATAGATTTTTTACTTACTTGGAATTGTACACACATTGCCAACGCCGAGCTTATGCGCATGGTTGAAAGAGTTATGGAAAATCATGGATTTGAAATACCGGTAATATGTACGCCGGATGAATTAATGGGAGGTGTTGAGAATGATAAATGATCCAATAGTGACAGAAGTAAGAAAGGTGCGACAAGAAATATTTAATACATATGGCTCACTTCGTGCTTATCATAAGGCAATTATAGAAAAGCAGAAAGAATACCAAAACCACCTAATTACCCTTTCTGCCAAACGAATCGACCCGAAAAAAAGCTTGCACCGGAGCGTAAAAAGCCGTGCCCGGTGATGCTTGCCGGTTCGACGGAAAAATCCTATTAACACATGCCTGCCAAAGTAATACTATTTATTAGTATTACATCATACTGGAGGTATAATCATGCGAGTCACAACAAAAGGACAAGTAACAATTCCTCAACACATTCGTGACAAATTTGGGATAACCCCTGCCGTTGAGATTGATTTTATTGGAGAAAAAGACCGTGTCTATTTAGTGGAACAAAAGGGGGGGGAGTGTCATACCCCTAACATTTCGGAAATTGAGGGGAATAGCAACTGTCAAGATGACAACTGATGAAATCATGGCCCTAACAAGAGGAGACAAATGAAGGGCGTTCTGGTTGATTCGAATATTATTCTTGACGTTTTCCTAAATGACCCTAACAGGGCTGATTGGTCTGAGTCCATATTGGAAGAATATGTCTACAATACAATATTGTATATTAATTCAATGGTTTATTCCGAAATCTCCATTGGTTTCGAACGAATAGAGGATTTGGAATCTGCTATTTCAAAAGCCGGATTTCAGATGTTGGAAATTCCCAAAGAGGCACTTTTTTTGGCTGGAAAAGCGTATCTTCGACACAAAAAAGGAAAAGGAGTAAAAAGAACTCCTCTGCCAGGTTTTTATATAGGTGCACAAGCCGCTGTACTGAGTTTAGACCTAATAACACGTGATGTGTCTAAATATCAAACATATTTTCCAACTGTCAGATTGATAAGCCCTGAGACATCAAGATAAATCCGCATCGAACATGCCCTTGGACACTGACCGGCTTTTCGCTGCGCTCACGCCAACACGGTAAGGGCACGTTCGGCTTTAACTAAAAAACAGGAAGGATTTTTTTATCATGCCTATTATATCAAGATTCTATGGAATTCTCATTAAAATGTATTTTAGAGAACATGGCGTACCACATTTCCATGCCCTTTATGGCGAATACAACGGAGTTTTTGAAATTAAATCGCTTAAAATGATTGAGGGCGATTTGCCGAACAGAGCTCAGGACATGGTAAAAGAATGGGCCAAAATGTACCAAGACGATTTGTTGGAATTGTGGGAAAACCAGAAATTTAGAAAATTACCTGGATTAGAATAATGGAGTATATCATGGAAAGTTATCCAAAAATAAAACAGGTTGAACCAATAGCAAGGAAAAAGCTTCTTGTCACGTTTAGTAATAATATAAAAAAAATTTATGATTGTACTTCATTGCTTAAAGAGGAAGTTTTCAAACCTCTTTTAGACAATGCACTATTTAAATCTGTGAAAGCCGACAAGTATGGCTATGGTGTTATTTGGTCAGATGAGATTGATTTAAGTGAATCTGAGCTCTGGATAAACGGCTTGCCAGCCGAACAAAATGATGGAACAGATGCCTAAAGCTGTGGCATTTTGAAATTATCATTTTTAATAGTGTTTTTTAATATTTCAGACTTTTGTGTTATTATCCGGCAATGCTTATCATTAGTATTATACCCTTAAATAGGAAGTTATAAATTAGAGAATATTTAAAAAATGGAAGATTCTAAAAGAAAAGAAATTGAAAAATGGATAGAGACTTGGGAGAAAGCTGAATCTGCTTTAGATAAAGTCAAATTAAACGAATTAAGAGCAGATGATTATTATAGTCAAAATCAGATGTTTATTAATGAGATGTTACAATATGCATTTGAACATCATGAGCCCCGTTTAAGTAGTGGCTTAGTTGAACAACAGAGGCTTTTTATGAAACTAAAAAAACAGATGAACTCAATACATGACTGATAGCAAAAGAATAGAACCCTTAAATTCACTATTTAAAGCAGGATTAGAATTTCAAGAAACCTTAGAAAGAAGGAATTGGCCATTTTGCTTTATAGGGGGATTAGCAGTACTTCGCTGGGGTGAAATACGAATGACTCAAGATATTGATCTTTGTTTATTATGTGGATTTGGTAATGAAGAGAAGTATGTAAAAACTCTATTGCAAAAATTTAAATCTCGAATTACTAATGCAGAAGATTTTGCATTTACGAATAGAGTCCTTTTATTGTATGCTTCAAATGGAGTTTCAATAGACATTTCTCTTTCAGGGCTATCATTTGAAGAACAAATGATCAAACGTGCGACAGCATTTTCTTTCCATGCAGATTGTACATTGATAACCTGTTCAGCAGAAGATCTTATTATTTTAAAATCATTTGCCAATCGAACAAAAGATTGGATGGATGTTGAAGGAATAATCTTAAGACAAGGCGAACGTCTTGACACAGTCTATATTTTAGAACAATTAGCACCTCTTTGTGAAATAAAAGGAACGCCTGATATTGTGACTAAATTGCAAGATTTAATCAACAGGGCTTTTTAGTACAGGGAATAATTCGTGTTAATTTTAAAGAGCTATCGAGATTTTATGATTTGAATCGTTGTAACAGTTTAGCTTTTTGAAAAGAGTCGCTTCGACGGCAATCAAATTTTAATCCGTGTAAAACTCGCATCTTTCCCCCCTGCTCTTTCTTAACGCTCACTAAGACGCTCAGACAGTACACGCATTAAAATTTGACCGTCGTCGAAGCTTGCTGATAGCTTTCTATTTCATAGCGTTAAAATGATACGAATCATTTATAACAGATACACCCTTGCAAGTTGATAGGCAAACTTAAAAAGGAGGTATGGTTATGAGTACCAGGACTAAGATGTTGAAAGAGAATGTAGTCATCAAGACCCACAGAAACGTGACGCGAGGTTTAGAAAAGGAAGGAGAAGGCCAGCCTTTCAGACCGGAGATGGAGGTAAAGTTCTGTCTTGAGCGTGCACGCCTGCTAACCGATTCATACAGGCAGACCGAAGGTGAAACCATGGTTATGAGAAGGGCAAAGGGCCTTGGCCGGATACTCGAGGGCATGACTGTATTCATCCAGCAAGGCGAGTTAATCGTGGGCAACTTTGCGAGCAAGCCGGAATGCGTGACCCATTACCCTGAGCTCCAATGGAGATGGGTTGAGAAAGCGGTTCATAACGGGTACAAGGATATACTGAGTGAGGAAGGGGAAAAAGAACTCTTAGAGATTCATGAATATTGGAAGACCAGGGCTGTTCATGGCAAGGAGAGAGAGATTCTTCCTGAAGACATCTGGCCATATTGGTCATTTAATGGGATGCTCTTTTGGGCATATAATTGGGCGATGAGTACACCCAATTACGAGAAGTTATTCCATATAGGCATTAAAGGGATAAGAAAAGAGGCGGAGCATAAGCTGGAAGAGATAAAAGGATGCTTTTCGAATAGTGCAATAAGCAGTAAGGAATATTTCGAGAAGAATAGATTTTTGGAGGCCGTTATCATAAGCCTGAAGGCATTTAGCAGGTGGGTAACAAGATATTCAGAGCTGGCAATAAATATGGCTAAGGTTGAAGCGGATGCGAAAAGGAAGAAAGAACTGGAAGAGATTGCCGACATATGCAACTGGGTATCTGAGAGTCCACCGAGGACACTCCATGAGGCATTACAGCTCTTTTGGTTCATACATCTGGTTATAGATTATATAGAGGTGCCCCTTGTGGGGTGTGGTATCCGGTTTGACCAGGCCTTCCATCCTTTTTATGAGGATGATGTAAGGGAAGGCAGGATTACACGGGAAGGGGCACAGGAAGTCATAGAGTGTCTATGGGTTAAGTTTCTGGAGACGGGGTTTTTGCATCCGCCCATATGGTCTGGGGCTGGCGGAGGGGGTCTTGGATGGCAGACCCTGACCATCGGAGGGATTAATGCGGATGGTGAGGATGTAACGAACGAGATGAGCTATATCGTCCTCGATGCTACCGCTTCGATCCGCACGATACAGCCTCCCCTTGCCTTGAGATGGCACGAGGGGATACCGAGGGAGCTTATTCTCAAGTCAATAGAGGTTTTGAGTGCAGGGACAGCCCAGCCGGCCATATTTAACGACAGGACTGTCATCCCCAGATTCATCGACATGGGAGTCCCTCTTGAAGAGGCCAGAACCTATTCCATCAACAACTGCATGTATCCCATAATCCCCGGCAAGAACATGACCACCCGTACAGGATCAGCAGGCTGCATATTCCTGCCAAAGTGTCTGGAATTGACCCTCAATCGAGGAAGAGATATGAAGACAGGGAAGCTTATAAGCTGTGAAACCCCAGAGCCTTCTACATTTACTTCCATAGAAGAGATAACGGATGCTGTGATGGAACATTACCGTTTTTACTGTGGTAAGGCTTTCCACCTCAGCAACTTTGGGGATGCCCTTTATGAGGAGTATTTACCCCGTCCTTTCTTATCTGCCCTCCTGGATGGTTGTATTGAAAGGGCAGAGGATACGAGGAAATGGAATTACTTACCCTATAAGAGTATGGGGGTCATTGGTACGATCAACGTAGTCGACGCGTTAGCTGCCATCAAGAAACTCATCTTTGAAGAAAAGAGACTGAGTATGGCAGAGTTGATCGATATCCTTAAGAAGAATTGGGAAGGGAACGAAGAGGTGCGGATGATGTTTCAAAACAATGCACCGAAATTCGGGAATGATGATGACTATGTGGACTTGATTGCAAGGGACCTCTACTACAGAATAGCTGACGAGACAAAGAAATTCAAGACATACTATGGTACCCCCGGGGTCTTAGACGGTAGCTCAGCATCAGCACCCTATTCCTTTGCCGTGGGTACCTGGGCTACACCTGATGGGAGGAAAGCAGGGGATGCATTTCATGATGGGAGTATTGGCCCCGAGTCGGGTATGGACAGAAACGGCCCTACCGCTGCCCTCAAATCAATCTCCAAGGTAGACTCCTTAAAGTCGTGGAACCATCTTTACAATCAATCGTTCATGCCGTAGTTTCTACAGGGAGAATACGCAAATGTCTTTGCGGATTATCTCAAGACATGGGGGGATTTGGGCCTTCACCATATTCAGTTTACAGTGGTTGGCAAAGATACAATGCTCGATGCCCAGAATTGCCCTGAAGACCACTCTGACCTGATCGTAAGGGTCTGCGGGTATTCTGCCTACTTCGTAGACTTGAGCAGAGGCTTACAGGATGAGATTATAAAGAGAACCGAGCAGTGCCTGTAAAGATTGGCCACAACGTAAGAAAGTAAAATAGGAATCTTGATAACATAGCAAAGGTGCAGATATGTTTGATGAGCGATTACTGGAAGAATGCCGTAGGCTTGAAGAGGAGTGGGAAAAGATATTCTCCAGGCGGTATGGGGAAAAAGGGCTTAGCCTGTCTACTGACTCCGGGGTTCCGCTCAAGCCTGTGTACACGCCGGAAGATATCAAGGATATAACGTACGAGAATATAGGGATGCCTGGGGTATACCCATTTACCAGGGGTGCCTATCCTATTCAATATCAATTCCAGCCGCCCATGAGCCAGCATGCCTTGGGTTTTGGTTTGCCTGAGCATTCCAGGGAAAGGTATGAGGCTTACAGAAGGGCGCAGCCCTTACGGGTCAAAGAAAGAGAGCCTGCCTATTTTCTGGTCGGGGATATACCCAGTAATAACGGGCTCGACCCTGATGAACCAGAGGCTCGAGGTAGAATCGGGGTTTGTGGTGTCACTTTAAGCACAATGAAGGATTTCGAAACCCTTTTTTCCGGTCTGCCGCTCGACAGGGTGAATACGATTTTTTCACTTTTTGAATCGAGTTCCCCTGCTCTTGCAATGTACATCACATGTGCTGAAAATTTTGGTTACCCAAAAGAGAAGTTACATGGCTTGAACGTAAACGAAATATTCGAGCAGATCTGTTGTGATCACCCTTCGGGATCAGCTCATGATACGCTAAAGCTGATTGTTGAGCATATCAAGTACTGTGTTAGAAATCTCCCCTATTGGACCCCCTTTCGCATCTCCGGATACAGCTTCGAAGAAGCTGGAGCCAATGTGGTCCAGGAAATGGCGTTTTCAATGGCTTTTCTCATTGCCATAGCCGAGGAGTATATGAACGCTGTAGGAGACCCGGATGAATTCATGCCAAGGATAAACCTCTTTCTCGGTTTTGGTAATGATTTCTTCGAGCAGATAGCAAAGGTAAGAGCCCTGCGCAGGATGTGGGCAAAGACTGCAAAGGAGAGGTTGGGCTGCAAAAACCCGAGATCAATCAGACCAATTATCGCCATGCAGACAGCAGGCTCCACCTTCACAGCAAAGCAACCCTTAAACAACCTCCTTCGTGCAGGGTTTCAAACCCTGGCCGCTTCTCTGGTTGGCGCAGATGTAATATGGACTACCCCTTATGATGAAGCCATAGGAATCCATTCTGAGGAATCTTCAAGACTGGCCTTCAGGACACAGCAGATCATCTATCACGAGACGAACATCCCAAACGTTACCGACCCTCTCGGAGGTTCCTATTATGTAGAATGGCTCACGAATGAGCTTCAAAGCAGGGCCGAAAACCTCCTTGCTCAGGTGGATGAGATGGGTTTTGCCAGGGCCTGGGAGACAGGCTGGTTCAGGACAGAGCTTGAAAAGACCGCTTCTGAACATCAGCATAAGGTGGAGGATAGGGAAAAGATAGTCGTTGGTGTGAATCAATATGTTATTGACGAGGAAAAAGGGAAGATTAAGGCTACACCCGTGAATCCCCAGGCTGAGGAGATCGCAATAAAAAGGGTAAAGGAGTTTAAGGCGAACCGGGATAACAAAAAGACTCAAGACCAACTCAAGAGGCTTGAACAAACAGCCTCGGATATAAAGGACAAATGGCCAACAGGTGGTGACCTGATACCCGCCATATTAGAGACAGCAAAGGCAGATGCCACTATGGGAGAGATGACCCAAGTAATAAAAGATGTCTTCGGTTTTAACAAGAGATACTACTGAACAAGGGATTTGGACAACAGTCAGTCAAGAGGGTAAATGGACAATAAAGCGGATAAGATAAGGATCCTTCTAACAAAGCCAGACCTGGATGATCATGACAGGGGTATTCGGCAGGTAGCGTCAGGGCTGAGAGAAGCAGGTTTTGAGGTAATATTTACCCGGTTTAGATTTCCGGAAGAGATACAAAAGACAGCCATGGATGAGGATGTGCACATGATTGGAATAAGCTTCCTGTCCGGTGCGCATATGTATATCTCTTCGGAATTAATGCGGCTCCTAAGAGAATCGAATTGCGAGGATATCCCTGTGATACTCGGTGGAGTGATCCCGGATGATGATATATCGCAACTTTACAATATAGGTGTAAGAAAGGTATTTGGACCGGGTTCCTTTGTTAAAGATATCGTTGCATATGTAATGAACTGCCTTGGAACCAAGAGATGAGGTATAGTTATCCAGTTGGATAATTTATAAAGAAGCTTAATAATTATACTTGTTAATATTCTAAATTTGATGAATTCGTAAAAAGTCGTCACTCCGGTGAAAACCGGAGTCCAGATGGTTCGCAACTGCTTGAAAACACTGGATTCCGGCTTTTGCCGGAATGACGGGAAATGGTATTTTTTGACTTTTTACGAGATCATCAAATTTGATATTAGACAGAAACTATAGAATTACTTGTTCGGTCTAATAATAATGATTGACACAATTAATCCGAGGTAGTATATTTGAGGTATGAAAGTCAAGACATCTATCACACTAACGGATGAACTACTTAAGGCTATCGATCTGCACATTGGTGAGTACAGAAGTCGATCGGAATTCATAGAAACGGCGACACGTAAATTTATTGTCCAGCTTATACGAAAAAAAGCTGAGAAACGAGACCTTGAACTCATAAATCGACATTCAGATTCTCTCAACGCTGAGGCAGAGGATGTGCTGAATTATCAGGTCCCACTATGAGACGTGGTGATTTATACAGAGTCAAGCGGCCATCGTCGCGTGATCCGAAAAAGTTTCGAGTATTCGTTATCGTCAGCCGACAGATCCTAATTGACTCCCGATTCTCGACAGTGATCTGTGCACCGATTTACACTACCTATCAGGGCCTTTCAACCCAAGTTGCTGTTGGAATTGATGAAGGTTTGAAACATGACAGTGGCATTCACTGCGATGAACTTATTAGCCTTCCGAAGTCCATGTTGACAAATTACGTTGGTATGCTTCCTGCCGAAAAACTACACCTTCTTGAAAGAGCTCAGAAAATTGCTCTGCAATTGAACGATGAATAGGAATACCGAACAACGCCATTGAGTTGACAGGCTACATTAGGGGAGAAGAGGGTCAGCCCTTGAATTAGGATAATTTTGTCCCACTTCAACTGGCTGTTACCCAAATAGCAAATAAGGGGGACGTTCATCAACAAGTAACTTAGCATAATGTTGACATACTGATAATAGAAGTTTCATGCCAAGATTAGCCCGGGTAAAATTAGGGGGGAATTACGCAAAGGCAACGGGGTAAGGTAAAGAAGCTAATTTCTATTTTCCAGGGCTGACCCTTCTCTTCACGATCTGGTGAAACCGATTGTTGGCCGGCATAACCAAAACGACTATTCTAAATTTTCTGCATCCGCCAAATCCTGTGGACGACCGGTAGCCCGTTTATTTTTCTTTAGGTTTTCGATATCAATAAAATTAATTTGAGTACCTTGAATTTCAACATCAACTCTTGCCTTATGACAATCCTCAAATTTCAAATCCTTTAATGTAGTCAAAATATCTATGCGATTGGGAGGATAACCTAGTTGAATTATCTGATCACCCTCAAGAAAATCCTCGGGTTTGAGATCCAATGATCCAAAACCAAATTTTTCGAGTGCCTTTAAAACTTTATCAGCGTTTTCCGGCGACATTTCAATCCATACATCAAGATCTTTAGTATAACGTGGGTGCCCGTGGAATGCGACGGCATACCCGTCAACCACCAAATATCTGACGTTATGCTCGTTTAACAATTCTATAAACTCTTTGAAATCCTTGCTCAGCATTATATCTCCATGAATTGTATTCTTTTCGAATTTGCTCTAATGCTTCCAACCGCTCTTCATATGATTTTGATTGCCAAAATGAAAAATCATTCGGTTGTTCATTTATTTTATATTTTTTTACGACCTTACTAATACCCATTATAACCTCTTACTATTTTTCAATTGTTCCTGAATTAAGAATACGGCCAACGTATAGGGTTTTATCCATTGTCCCGCCTTTTTTTAAGAGAGAAGTTGGAGTTGTAGGAGTAGCCGAGAGTAAAGTAGGAGTCGTTTGATCAGTAGCGGGATGATGAATAAAACCCTGTTAGCCGCGTTGGCATTGTTTTTAGCCTATCAATATCTATGGGGATTGTAAAGACTTTTTGTGGTCAAAGGTTGGATTAGCCATC
>JAUXFK010000255.1 GCA_030623035.1 Deltaproteobacteria bacterium
GCAGAGGGGCTTACCCCGTTCAGACACGGGATAGGAATCCATACAGGGGAAGTCTTAGCTGGAGACACGGGGAGTGAAGATCGGCTTTCCTATACCCTCATTGGCAACACAGTCAATTTGACTTCAAGGATTGAGGGGCTTACAAAAAAATTTCAATGTGATATCCTTGCAAGCGAAGAGGTTGTAAAACGACTGACAGGTTCTTTCGATCTTATAAAGGAGCCACACCAAATGGTGAAAGGCTACTCCAAACCGATCACCATATACCAGGTTGTTGGATAATAAGGATTGCCGGTCTCATAAAAAGTCCAAATTTATGGTGCTAACTCCTATAACTACTTGATATTGCAGAATGCGAATGCTACTTTTTGTGTATTTTGCGCCTTTTTGCGACTCTATCAGGATTGAGGGATTACAGAATTGAGCTATTGAGGAACTGAAGGTAATATGACCCTGTTTCTAAATAAAATTTATGGATTTTAACCTCTTATCTGATGAGAATGCAAGGATCCAAAATCATTCCTTGAAGTCTATAGCGATTATAGTGCGGGCGAGGTTCAATATGGAAAAGAGATTTGGGGTGCACCGTAAGAGCATATCAGAGGGCATCATTTTTGTTGTTATTTCTTTGTTCCTTTTGTTTTTGTCTTCCTGTGTCACTACAGGGATAGCAACTGACAGCGTGGGTACGAAAGGTACCGTCAAACAACACGCAAAGCCGCCCGCATTTCAATCCAAGGACTATATCCTTTATGAACTTGAGGGAGATGAAACCCCGGAAAGTCTGGCCAGGAGGTTTTTGGGCGACCCAAAAAAGCGATGGATTATAGAGGAAAATAATGAAGGGGTACGCTATATAAAAGGGCAACTGATTGTCATCCCTCTAAAAGAAGACGCAATGGGCGGACTGACCGTGAACGGATACCAGAAAATCCCGATTTTCACCTATCACAGATTCGGTGAAAAACGAAAGTCCAAGCTATGCCACCCTGCCCATGTTTTTGAAGAACAGATGGCCTACCTGAAAGAGAATGGCTACCGGGTGATTCCATTGAGTGATCTAATAGCTTTTATGCAATTCCGTGCGGCCCTTCCCAAAAAAGCGGTCGTTATTACAATAGACGATGGTTATAGATCCGTTTATGACATCGCCTTTCCCATTTTGAAAAAATACGGTTTTACGGCGACCCTTTTTGTCTATATGGATTTTATCGGGATTCCCGGGAGTTCTGTCACCTGGGGAGAGCTTAACGAGATGAAATCAAGCGGTTTTGAAGTGGGCTCCCATACTCTATCCCATTGTAATCTCACGAAAAAGCTGAAGGACGAGAGCGAAGAGGCCTATATCGAGAGAATTAAGAAGGAGTTGGTCTTATCTAAACAAATCATTGACAAGAAGCTTCATCAAGACACCATCGCCATTGCATTCCCTTACGGCGCCTATAACCAGAAAGTATTGGATCTCTGTGAGAAGGCCGGATATAAACTGGGTCTATCGGTAAAAAGAGGGGGCAATCCATTTTTTGCCAACCCATTATCCCTAAAGAGAAGCCAGTTATTAAGCAGAGATTTGGATTATTTTATCAAGAATTTAGACACATTTTATGATCTTTCTTTAAGGTGAAGAGATGATTAGAAGGATACATGTTTTTGTTGCTATTGTGTGTTTTGCCATATTGATTACAGGCTGCGCAGTCCCTGTGAAGATGGCGCCGAATAGAGTGGCTGAACTGTCACAGGGGTATATCCAGACCGGAAAGCATCATGAGGCTGCGGGAGATCTGGTTGCGGCCTTGAGAGGTTTCAAGCTTGCCCTTACAGTCGATCCTACCAACAAGGAGGCTGTAAGGAGCTGCCATCGCCTGGAAACGGAAATTCGAACCTCTGCCGAAAGGCATTATAATGCCGGCATAGCCCTTCAGAAGAAAGGGAGGTATGCTTTGGCAAAGAAGGAATTTCTGACTGCTCTCAGGCTGTGCCCCGATTTTAAGAATGCCAGGGACTTGTTCAAAGCGAGGAAGCGGATCGAGATAAAGGGACATGTGGTGCACAAGGTAAAACCAGGTGAGAGTCTTTCACAACTGGCCGTAATCTACTATGGAGATTACCGAAAATTTCCAATTATCGCCAAATATAATAACCTCAGTGATGCTGCGGCCCTCAGTGTGGGCCAGGAACTCAAGATCCCGGAGATCAAAGGTATGGAATTGGCGGATTCCAATGAGGAGTCAAAGAAAAAACCTGTGACTTCTGATACGGATTTTTGGGACTGGGAAAAGGATCTTGCTGAAGCTGAGGGTAAGGGGCCGTCCGCAGGAAATGAAGCAGCACTAAAAGAGGATGAAATGGAACAGGTCGCCATCTACCGCGATCTCGGTGTAGAACTCTTCAATGATAAGAAGTACCGCAAAGCGGTTATCGAATTTAACAAGGTTTTGTCCTCAAATCCCGATGACAGCGTTGCGTTAGGTTATCTCTACAAGTGTTATTTCCGCCAGGCCATGGATCTTTATGAGCAGAAAAATTACTTAGCGGCAAGAGATCAATTTGAAGTGAGTCTTCAATATAAGAACGATTGTCAGCAGTGTCACAAGTATATGAATAAGTGTGAGGATTCTTATAAGAAGCTGCATTACATACAAGGCATGCAGTTTTATCACAATGAAAGGCTCAACGAGGCCATTGGGGAATGGGAGTTAGTGAAAAAGGAAGATTCAAACTACAAAAGAGTGAATTATCTGATCAATAAAGCTCAGACAATCTTGAACAAACTGAATGAACTGAAAAATAAAGAATAGTTGACCAATGAGATTAAGGCATTGGGTATCAAGGGCATAATGTCCCCTTCCATTGGTGATTCCAAGACATTCCAGGAAAACGTTTTTTCTTGACTTTAAGATCCATTAGGCGTTTCATAATTTTATGACTTTTTCTTCCATCCAGTAAAACCTCTATCAGAGATTTAGCATGGAGAAAAACCTCAGATATATCCAGCCTTGCTCCTAATGGGGCGATAATCGTTCTGTTAGGAGCATAATTTATCAGCCCTTAGAGACAAAGCCATCGTAAGGTGAAGATGTATATTCAATTTACTGATTATATCTGCCGAGTGCCTTTAGTCTTCTTTGGAAAAACCCTGATAAGACTCTCCCTAATAAAACTAATATTATAACCTGTAGATGGCTTGTGTTCTTTCGTAAGGTTTTCAGCTGATCTGGAGTCTGATAGGAATCACGTTTAGCCTACAATTAACAATTAAGGAAAGGAGGAAAAGATGAAAAGAAAATTATGGATTATTGGTGTATCCATTATATCCATTTCGCTTTTTTATAGCTGCGCAGGGTTAGAAGTTTGCAAAACACCTAAACCGGTACAAACTGAATATATGGTGAAAAGTCCCGCGGGTCCAACTATTTATGTTGTAAGAAAGGCTCCTTCTAATTACAAGCCAATAAAAGTTGTACTCCTTATTCCTTGGGTTAAAAGCGGTTCAACTCTTTATAACTTACCTGTAGAAGGTTACAATCTTATGGATTATCTGGTTTCCAAGGGTTTTGTTA
>JAUXFK010000258.1 GCA_030623035.1 Deltaproteobacteria bacterium
GCAAGCGCTTGACATTTTCCTTTATCATCTTAAGACTACCTCCTGGTTAAGAAGTAAGTGACAAATGCCAGTACATCGATAACAGCACGAAGTGCCAGTACAACGATAACACAATAGTTCTTTGACAATCGAATAGCCATAAGGTTCAACTTCATGAACATCAATTTTTTTATCGGAGGTGTTCATGAAAAAAGATCCTAAACACATACGCAGGCTGGCAGTAAAAAAGTATCTTAAGGGTGAAAGTGCGAGTGCCATTTGCGCATCATTTGGTAAATCAAGGTTTTGGCTCTACAAATGGGTCAAGCGATTCAACCCGAACAATCCAACTTGGTGTCAGGAGTACTCTAGACGGCCTAATAATACTCCTCATAGAACGCCGATAGAGATCGAAGAGATTGTAAAAATGATTCGGCTCAATCTTTATAATAATGATCTGTTCTACGGAGCCCAAGCCATCTGTTGGGAGATGGAAGATTTGGGTGTATCTCCCTTGCCTTCAGAGCGGACGATTAACCGTATCCTGGCCCGAAACGATCTGACACATCGGAGAACCGGTCGATATGAACCTAAAGGGACACCTTATCCCGTACTGCCCTCTGGAAGGCCAAATCAAACCCATCAAGCGGACTTAGTGGGGCCACGTTTTCTACGAGGTCCTATCCGATTTTACAGTCAGAACGCCGTTGATATAGCAACAGGGAGAAGTGGTGTTGAACCACTTTTGGGGAAAAATTCCCAGAACATAATCAACGCATTCTGGTCCATCTGGCATCGGCTGGGCATCCCTGAAAACCTCCAAGTAGACAATGCACTGTTCTACTTCGGAAGCCATAGATATCCCCGCGGTATGGGGTCATTGATCCGCTTATGCCTTAAACTCGGCATTGAGCTGTGGTTCATCCCCATGGCGGAACCTTGGAGAAACGGTGTGGTCGAGAAATTCAATGACCACTATGGAGAAAAATTTCTCAAAAAGGTCACCATGAGCAGTTTTGATGAACTGGCAGAAGGCTCCCTAGCCTTTGAGATCAGACACAATAGTCGATACCGATACAGTAAACTCGGAGGAAAAACTCCTTTAAAGGCCTTGGTTGATGCAAAAACCAATCTCTCTTTTCCTGTAGAGGAAAGACCTCCTATTCACCCCCTGCCAAAACCTAAAACTGGGCGTTATCATCTGGTACGTTTGATCCGGGGTGATCGAAAACTCAATATTTTCGGCGAGATCTTTCCTGTTGCGCCTGAGCTCCAGTACGAATATGTTGTGGCTACTGTCGATGTCAAAGAACAAAAACTTAAGCTTTTCCTGGGCCAATCCCAGGTCGATGAATTCGAATACAAATTATGATAAAGATATATACACTTTAGTAAATATTTTAAGTGTTAGCGATGTCATGGCACAAAGAAGTGTTATCGATGTTGTGGCACTCAACACTTACTTCTTAACCAGGAGGTAGTCTTAAGATGATAAAGGAAAATGTCAAGCGCTTGCTTGATGAGCTACCAAAAGGTATCACAATACTTGCTGCTGCCAAAACGAGAAGCGCTGATGAAATATCTGAGGTAATAAAAGCAGGCATCAAAATTATTGGAGAAAACTATCTACAGGATGCCCAAGGTGTAATTAATAACGTAAAAGAAAAAGCCGAATGGCACTTTATTGGACATCTGCAGAGTAATAAGGTAAAAAAAACAATTAATGTGTTTGATATGATAGAATCCGTTGACTCTCTTAGATTAGCCAAAGAGATAGAAAAATGGTGTGAGAGGCAAAATAAAATTATGCAAGTATTGATTGAGGTCAATAGTGGTGAAGAAAATCAGAAAAACGGAGTTGCCCCAAAGGATGTAGCGCAACTAATAAGAGAAATTTCTTCTTTAACTCATGTAAAGATCATGGGCCTGATGACCATGGGACCCAGATTTGGAGATCCAGAAGAATCACGTCCTTATTTTAAAAAAACAAGAGAGGTATTTGAGGAGATCAAGGGTCTTCACTTACCAAATGTGGAGATGAAATATCTCTCCATGGGCATGACAAACTCCTATAAGGTTGCCATAGAGGAGGGAGCAAATCTGGTAAGGATAGGAACTAAGATATTTGGAGAAAGAGAAGGAAGCCGAATTTAGGGGGCTTCGCCCCAATTGGAATATTGGAAGAATGGAATATTGGAATGATGGGTTTAAAGCAAGAAAAAAATCCAATATAATTTTCTGCGTATTTGCAACCCACTATTCCATAATTGCAACATTCCAACATTCCATATGGAAAGTACAAGTCAACTACTACTAAAAGATCATTGATTTCAATATGTTATAGAAATTCTGGAGTGTTATTTGAGCTATGTTGCTAAAGAAATGAAGCGATTTATAGGTAAGGCAATCTCCAATTATCAAATGATAAATGATGGAGATAGAATATTGGTGGCTGTTTCAGGCGGTCAGGATAGTATAACCCTCTTATGGTTGCTAAGAGATCGCTTAAAAAGGATACCTATTAATTATAGCATAAAAGCAGTTCATGTGGACTTAGGCTTTGGAAAAGATACAGGGAGAAGGATGGAGGAATTTTTCAAGGGAAACGGTTTTGATTACTGTATTATCAAAAGTAGATTTGGTCCACTTGCCAACGGAAAAGAAAATAGGGAAAATCCATGTTTCCTCTGTTCACGCCTGAGAAGAAAGGCCATATTTGAAAAGGCGGCAGAACTTGAGTGCAACAAGATAGCATTTGGACATCAAAAAGACGATTTTATTGAGACATTCTTTTTAAACCTCCTTTTTGCTGGATCAATAGATACGATCCAGCCTGTGCAAGAATTGTTTAATGGAAAACTTTTTATTATAAGGCCCCTTTATCTATTAAGTAACAGTATTATCAAAAGACATGCTGATGAGTTAGGATTTCCTGAGATAGATAGTGGCTGTGCTACAGCAAGATCATCAAAAAGGGTACAGATCAGATCCCTTCTTTCGAATCTCTATCAAACAAATAAAAAGATAAAGGGCAATATTTTCAATGCATTAATGAAACATTTACCGTTGACCGTTGACCGTTATCCGTATTCGTTGCCCGATATCCATCGGAAAACGGTGAACGGATAACAGATACCTTTTAGCTTTAGGCATTTAAGATGAAATTAGGTATTATCGGATTGCCTCAATCAGGGAAGCTCACAATCTTTAAGGCCC
>JAUXFK010000157.1 GCA_030623035.1 Deltaproteobacteria bacterium
AATTTAGGCACTTTAGCTCATTTTAGGCACTTTAAACTTTGATTGCATCTATAACCTTTACAACTCTCTTTATCATGCCTACATTGTGAACCCTTACAATATTCGCACCATTGAGTACTGCTGCTGAAACAGCAGCAGCGGTTCCCTCCTCCCTTTCTGTTATATCAGTACCCAGTATCTCACCAATAAACGCCTTTCTTGATGGGCCTATAAGGATAGGCATCCCCAGAACTCTAAATTCTGATAACCGTTTAATTATTTCCAGGTTATGTCTTTCTTTTATAGATTTTCCAAAACCGATCCCGGGGTCAATGATTATCCTGCCTGGATCTATCCCTGCCCTTTGAGCGATTTCAATACCTTCTCTCAGATACGCAATGATCTCTAAAATCAGTGATTCATAGCGGGGGTCTTTTTGCATATTCAAAGGAGTGCCCTTCATATGCATAAGTACAATCGGAACGTCGTATTTCGCAGCAACCACTTTCATGCCAGGGTCAAAACGAAGAGCGCTTATATCATTAATCATATCCGCTCCTGCATCGATTGCCCTCTTTGCAACAGTAGACTTATAGGTGTCGATAGATATAGGCACATCGATCAACTGTGCAAGTCTTTCCACTACAGGGATAACCCGTGCTGACTCTTCTTTTGCACTGATCGGTTTTGAACCGGGCCTGGTTGTCTCCCCCCCAATATCTATGATATCGGCCCCTTCGTCAACCAATTTGAGGGCATGGGCAATCGCCAGATCAGGATCAAAGAACATGCCTCCATCAGAAAAGGAGTCTGGTGTTATATTCACAATACCCATGATGTGGGTTCGCTCGTTAAGGTTGAGGGCAATTCTCTCAGCGAACCTTTTGTTTCCGGACTTCTTCATCTTGAGCTTCTGTAATTTCTTCTTTTGCAGTTCCCTTCTTAACAATAATTTCAATCTCATTGCCATCGAGAACCTCTCTCTCCAGCAAATTTTTGGCCAGGTCATGGAGTATATCGATATTGTCGCTTAAAATTTCCTTTGCCCTTTCATGGTTTTCCGTGACAATCCTTCTTACTTCTTTATCAATCTTAATAGCAGTATCCTCACTGTAATCCCGATGTTGAGCAAACTCTCTTCCAAGGAAGATCTGCTCCTCCTTCTTCCCAAAAGTAAGAGGCCCCAGTTCTTCACTCATTCCCCATTCACACACCATCTTCCTTGCCAAATCCGTAGCCCTTTCAAGATCATTGCCGGAACCTGTAGTAAGGTCTCCCAGAACAATTTCCTCGGCCGCTCTTCCTCCAAGTAAGATAGCGATATTATTTTGCAGGTAATCCGCCGGATAAGTGTGTTTTTCATCTATAGGTAACTGTTGGGTAAGGCCCAATGATCTCCCCCTGGGTATTATTGTTACTTTATGAATCGGGTCTGTACCTGGCAGGAACTTAGCAACCAGTACATGTCCTGCTTCGTGGTATGAAGTGTTACGCTTTTCCTCAGGGCTGATGATCATGCTCTTTCTCTCGACCCCCATCAGAACCTTGTCTTTGGCCTCTTCAAAATCCTCCATTTCAACCTTGTTCTTATCTTTTCTCGCTGCTAAAAGAGCAGCCTCATTAACCAGATTCTCCAGATCAGCACCTGTAAAACCAGGAGTCCCCCTGGATAAAACTTCGAGGGTTACATCATCGGCCAGAGGGGTCTTCTTTGAATGGACACTCAATATCCCCTCTCTCCCCTTTACATCGGGAGGCGGTACTACAACCTGTCGATCAAACCTCCCTGGACGCAACAACGCCGGATCCAGAACATCAGGCCTGTTGGTAGCTGAAATGATGATAACACCTTCCTGGGATTCAAATCCATCCATCTCTACCAGCAACTGATTCAGCGTCTGTTCCCTTTCATCATGCCCTCCTCCCAATCCGGCCCCTCTATGTCTTCCTACAGCATCAATCTCATCGATAAATATTATACATGGGGCATTCTTTTTACCTTGTGTAAACAGGTCTCTCACCCGAGACGCACCTACCCCTACAAACATCTCTACAAAATCCGAGCCGCTTATACAAAAGAAGGGAACATTTGCCTCCCCTGCAATTGCTCTTGCCAATAATGTCTTTCCAGTACCCGGTGCCCCCATCAATAGAACCCCCTTGGGAATCCTGCCACCTAATTTCGTAAACTTTTGAGGGTTCTTCAAAAACTCTATGATCTCTTGTAGTTCTTCCTTTGCCTCATCTATACCGGCCACGTCTTCAAATGTAATCTTATGCTGTTGCTCAGATAGCAATCTGGCCTTGCTCTTCCCAAATGTCATTGCTCTGCCCCCAGACTGCATCTGTCTCATAAAGATTATCCATACAGCGATAAGGAGAAACATCGGAAACCATGAGATAAGGGCGGTAAGATACCATGGAGATTCCTCTTTAGGCTCAACTGATATTCTGACCCTCTTTTCCCTAAGCATTCTAACCAGATCAGGATCTTGAGGGGCATAGGTTTTAAATGCCTTTCCATCTACGTACTTACCATGGATACGGTTACCCTGGATATTCACCTCCAGGACATTTCCCATCTCAAGTGCAGCTAGAAAATCGCTGAAAATAACCTTTTCATACAGGGTCTGTGGTTTGCTAAAGAGTTGATAAAGCAATATCATCATCAAAGTAATAACCAGCCATAAGGCAATGTTTTTATAAAAGGGGTTCATCTTTTCATCCATTTTTTAGCCTTCCATTTTAAGTGTCTAATGTGCCGAAAAATTGAAGTAAGAAAACGCTATCCGTCAAAAAGGAGTGGATCATAGCACCAGGGCAGGCTTCAAGGCTTCAGACAATACTTTCATATTATATGATAATATTATAAAATACAATAAAAATCGTGTACTACTTAATAAACTCTCACCTTAAGGATCTCTTTTGTAGATTCACTCAGTATAACCCTATGATCTATCCTTAAGCCCATAACCCATGCTATCAAATCATCGAAGATTAAAAGCGGAATCTGTCTTCTAATTGATCTGGGAATTTTGCAGTCGATAAAGAAGTCTTTTATCTTCTTTGTACCATTCAACCCCATCGGTTGAAACCTGTCTCCTTCTTTAACATTTCTAACAATAATCGGTAATCTGACCAGTTTAAAATCGAAGAAAGCGACATCGGGATCAAGACCGATATCTAAACACTCGGTTGGTTTTATAACACTAAATTCTATATCTTTCCCAGGCTCTTTCAATCTGATATGATCCGGAATCTGGTTAAAAGAGTAAAAAAAATCCTTTCCTCTTGTCTCTTCTCTTATTACCAGCTCATTGTATCTCTTTTCGACACAAATCCCTCTGGGTAGATTTAAAGACTTATTCGAACCTGTACGAAAAAGCATACGCACTATGGATTCCAGATGTTTGAAACCTATATATCTTAAATCCTTGGAAAACAACTCTATGGTCCTTTTCAATACCCGAATCTGCATGGATTCATCTAAATCCTTGAGCCGTAAAATATCCAGGGCTATCGATTTTTTATCTCTGTATATACGAATATCAGACAGATGCTCATCTGCAAGCATATCGAGAAATTCATCTTCTTTTCTCAAAATTTCAGAGGTATTAACGAGGCTCTGTATAATATTTGGGTTATATTCATTTATTAATACCGGCATAAGGCGATTGCGTATCTTATTTCGCAGGTAAATATCCTCTTTATTCGAACTATCAATAACAAATTCAATCCCACTGTCTTCTAAGAACCTTCTTATCTCAGACCGTTGTATCTCAATAAGCGGTCTGATAAAAATGCCATCCCTAAAAGGATGGATCCCGCAAAGGCCTTTCGACCCTGTCCCCCTTAATAACCTCATTAAGACCGTCTCGGCCTGGTCATCTGCATTGTGACCCAGGGCTACCTTCTTTGCATTGTATTTCCTTAACGTGTTCATGAAGAATTCATATCGGACATTCCTTGCAGCCTCCTGAGTGGATACTCTCATGGCCTTTTTGATAAGAGGCACATTAAAAGATTGAGATTCAAAAGGCAGGTCGAATCTATCCGCGAGGTTCTTTACAAACCTGCACTCATCTTTTGACTCCTCCCCACGAATACAATGATCCACATGAGCTACAATCAGTGTAAGGTTCATATCGTCTTTCAATTCGTTCAGTGTATAAAGGAGAAATACAGAATCAGGCCCTCCAGAGACTGCCACCACAATTCTATCCCCTTCTTGTAGCATTCTGTATTTTTCGACGGTATCGATTACCTTTGAGATGATCATAAAATAAGTGCCTAAAGTGCCTAGAGTTTGAAGTGCCTAAAGTTAAGGTGCTTTACCTATTCGATGTAAAGATTGCCAACAGCTCGCTACATTCATCATAGTCTGATTTGGCCTTTTCCCATGGAAACATATTTGCCTCAACAATCACCTCAAGCCAATATTGGGTTTCACTGGCTTCATTTTCGCAAATTTTAATCTTATTTTTAAAATCTGCCCTGCTTCTTGAGCGATTGGCTTCCCGGTAATTTGCACCAATAGAAGTGCCTGATTTTGTGATTTGATTCCTTATCACTCTTCCTTCAGATGTATTGGGTAACAATGTAGATAAACGAATCATTCTTACAGCAAACCGGCGGGTCCGTTTTTCGAGATTTCTGGAAAATTCTTTGTTGTCCGCAACTTTAGGCATTTTAGTCACTTCAAACCCTGGCCCAGACCTGGTTTGTAGAATTTTTTTTACTTATTCCTTGTCCTATACAAAAAAGTGCTATCCGTCCAAAAGGAGTGGATCATAGCACCAGGGCAGGCTTTAGGCACTTTTTGCTATTAATCTCAGGTATACTGGATAATTTTGACGATGTGCGAATTATCATTACACCAAATTTTCGAATTCGTTCTTAAAGAGCTTTTGAAAATCTTTATTATTCACAACTTTAGGCATTTTAGGCACTTCAAACTTTAGGCACTTTTTATTATTAAACTCTCCCATAATACCACATTAATTCAGTCTATGAAATCATTTTTCAAAAAACGTATTCATATTTATATCTTACCAATTAATTCTTAGAGTTTATTCTAAGAATTTTTAACAAAACAAAAAGTCCCTAACATACAATCTACATAAAACACCAGCTGCAGGTGCATATACAACATATTGTAGTTTAATGTAGTATATTACCCTACATATTGTACCTTTTTCTTAAGAAATCATAACACTTAGCAAGCAAACACCCGTTTAAAACATGCATTTGTAATTTTTCTTCAATAAATAATCAAAAAAATCTTGACATTTTTTATACAGGTTGTTAGAAATACCCTACTGTTATTATTTTATTAAAAAAATCTTGACATTTCTACTTTAGATTGCTAATAAAATATCCGATAGAATACTTTAATATATTTCATTTTAGGATCTAGATCCGATTCTTTGTTAGTAAATATCCAGCATGAATCTGCTTTTGGTTTAATGTTTCTTAATAACAAAACAAATAAATAAGAGAAGAGGGGAGGTGAGAAAAGAAGAGGGGAATTTAATATTTATGAATAAGGGAGGAAGAGAAATACATCGCTAATTAAATTATGAAGATTTTTGTTAAGGAGGTAAAAAAGAATGAAAAAACGTTTTAACTATTTAGTCTTTCTGCTGGCAGTGATTCTGTCGCTAGGTCTTGCCGCTTGTAGTGATGACAAGACAAGGGTAAATGACACCGGCGACACGATCAAGAATGACTTGAGTGTTGCCTTTTCAGGCAAGGTGGTGGACATATTGGGTAACCCGATGAGTGGTGTCAAAGTGCAATTGACATCGGACAAGAAACAAAGCGCCTCAACAGACAAGTACGGTAACTGGCTTATCGTTGTCGATCTTGGCGAGGTGGTGGCAACGCCGGGAGGAGGCGGGGCTGATGTCGATTCTGATTACACCCTCGGTTCGAGTTCAGATCGAATTGTCCGAAACTTCCCCATCGAGATTTCAAAGGGCCGATATGCAACCTACCGTTACGAGGCGGATTTCAGTGCACAGATCGGCTACACTGACGGTACCGGCGCTGTTGTGCTCCTTTCGAAGACCGGAACAGTTCAGCCTACGGTTGTGATGCACCCTTATGTGGATAATTTTTCATTCACTGTTTACGCAGGTGCAAACACAGCTCCTGGAGCAGTTGTGACACTTTTTAGAACAACCGGTGTTGAGGAGACTGATCCATTCACACCGGGCATCAACCAGGGCTCTATCCCAGGGTCTCGTTATGAGGTCACTCAGAAGCGCTTTGTTGCGGATGCAACCGGTGTTATCAATGTTACTGCTGATGACCTGCTGCCCGCAGACGGGTTTTATAACGTCTTTGCAGCACCTTACGATGCGGATGGCGATGGCGTTTACGAGTACGATGCCTCGATTACAACCCAGCCCTCAGGCGGTTTCAACCTCACTGCCCAGGATGTGACCGGCACGGTTCCTGCTGCTGAGACCACTGGTGGCTCAAGTACGGGTTCACTGCTTCATTACGAATACGATGCTCTGGAAGAAGACTTTGTACTCACACAGACCGAGTTCGCACCTACAGTACTTTTACAGGATGCACAGGGTGACGTTGTTGTCGTGTATTTCAGCATTGACAATGTGCAGAATATCCCGATTGACCAGGCTGCTGACTTTACAATCGTAGTGATGTTCAACCGCCCTGTAACAGAGCAGACTCTGGCAGCCATTGGCGGCCCGCTCTTTACTTTGACAGGGCTCAATGGCAATGTCGTAATCCCCTATACAACCTCAAATACCGGGGGTTACCTCTACGTAATCACCCCGGATCAAACGCTGACACCGCAAAACAACGCATACAACTTTACCATAGCGAATCTGCTCAGCGCTTCCGGTGACTACGATGGTGGATTTTCTCAGACATTCAATATCTATGACGCAGACGCAACCATGCTCTCTGCCATAACACCAGGGATTGACCTTACCCCACCAGGTACGTCTACAATTAACAATTCCTATAAGGTGGACTGGAATGAT
>JAUXFK010000265.1 GCA_030623035.1 Deltaproteobacteria bacterium
GGGGACCGCAACCTGGATATAAACCTTATCCTATCTCCATATTTCAAATCAGTTTTCGTATCTGAAACGGTCAGTATAAGCTTACCCGTAACATTTATATAACCTTCCTTACTGTAGACCCTTTCCGCCTTTATATATAGCTTCAATCTGTCTTTTCGCAATTGAGGGGGGGTATATAGAGTCCCCTGTATGTTTAGTGGTTTGTCTTTCATCAGATTTGATATGTGGTTAAGGGGAATTTGCGGTCTTGCACACTGATTCATCAAAATCGCCCCAATAAGTATAAAGATTACAGGGAAAAGGACAGTGCCGATACCCTTCCAGCCCATTATGATTGCAATAAAAAAAATGAAGATAATAACTGTTGTCAAGAAAAAGGCAGATGTGGAAAAGAGGCAAAGGTAATTACCAAGCAAAAGCCCTGCTATGTAGGAAATTAAAAGAGGGATTAATGGCTTATGCATCATGGGGGCTATTTAACCTAAAAAACATCGAATTGATGTGTAACGACTCTAACCGTGAACCTTGGAACTTTGAACCTGAATAGTTACATTCTAAAGATCATAATATGCCAACCCTATTTCTGTCCATGTAAAAAAATGTCCGTATAGCGGATTATTGAATTTTTTGTAAGTTCTCAATAAGTCCGGGTAATACCTATGGATTCCCGCTAACCGCGGGAATGATGTCTAGATGTAAACGCCAGTCATTCCTGCGAAAGCAGGAATCCAGTGAATAGTCGCAAAACATAATCTACCCTAATTTATTGAGAAGTTACAATTTTTTTAGATAATCTATTTAGGCATTGACATAGATTCTGCCATCTGATAATTAATATTCATATAATTAGGAATAACTTTGTAGATCACCTATTTATTTAAAAATTGACTAAAAGAAAGGGGGTGAATTTCTTTATATAGTTCTTATTTTTTTTAACTGACTAATGGGAGGTAGAAAGAAAAATGGATATAATCTTAATCTGTAGAGATGCTTTAGAAAACTCGCTTCTTGGTAATATAGGCATGGCCCTTGAGGCAAAGAAGAATGGAAGCAGCCCTGGTATTTTATTTACACAAGAAGCCCTGGTTGCCCTTACTGGAGAATCTTTTCGATGGTCCCCATTACTTGAAAATCGAGGAACCAAGATAACAGTATCAAAGAATGCAACAGCAATGGGTATCCAGTTGGCAAGTGAAAAAGACAAGAGATGGACGGATATAAACCGTTTGATCAAATCAGCAAATGAGGCAGGTATTCCGCTTATGGCCTGCCCTCTGTGGACAAACCTTTTAGGCTTAGAGGGTAAGCTTCCACCTGAAATCAGCGCTATAGATTCTCAAACGCTATTAAAAGAGATGAAAGAAGCAAAAACAATCATAGGAGGATTTTAGTCATGGCATGGTCAGAATGGGAACCCGTCACAAACTTAAACCTTAAAGAGTTACAGTATCATAAAAAATATAGAGATACCGGAGGTGCGGTAGCAAGGATAATGTTCAACCGCCCGGAAAAGATGAATGCCATGACAAACTATGGCTGGGCGGAAATCGCACAAACCGTTTCAGAAGCAAGCAATGATAAGGATGTTGCAGTTGTCGTATACACAGGCAATGGAAATCACTTCGGCGTAGGTGGTGATATGAATTGGGAGGCCGATGGCGGTCTTCAAGGCCCAGGGGGTATGGCACTGGCAAGTGTCCCGGACTTTGACGGCGCAATTGAGAACTGCTTGAAACCCGTTATCGCGGCTGTTAGAGGGTATTGCATCGGTGGGCATAATCATCTGGCCTATCACTGTGATTTTACCATAGCTTCGGATAACGCGATCTTCGGCCAAAACGGACCAAGAGTAGCAAGCCCCGCCCACGGGCATCTCGTGGCCTCCTCTGCTTATGTATTGGGACTGAAAAGGGCAAAGGAGATGTGGATGTTATGCCGCCAGTATTCTGCAAGACAGTCATTAGAAATGGGACTGATAAATGCCGTTGTCCCTGATGCCAGACTAGAAGAGGAAGTCGACACGTGGTGCGAGGACTTAATGGGCCTTTCTCCAACTTGCTTACAGATTGTAAAACAGAGTTTTAACGCTGTTGGAAATGAGATCAAGTGGACTACCGATAAAGTCCTGTCCCTTATTGCGCCGGACTTCTTCGACAGGCCGGAGGTAAAAGAAGCCCACGAGTCGTTCTTTAACAAGCAGACTCCGAATTTCTGGAAGGATGCAAAAAAAGGTTCTTAGACAGAGAAGACAAAAACATCTTTAAAATAAAACGGCAGGGCAAAAGGAGACCTTTCTTTTGCCCTGCCCTCTTTTATTCCTTTACTTTTGAAAGAGGAGCATTTCATGTTTGATCCCAAGGAGGTCAAGAGGCTCAATATTCCACAATGGGAAGCTGTTTATCGATCTGAAATTTTATCCGGAATCATCTCTTTTATTGCGATTCACGATACATCCCGGGGGTGGGCTCTTGGTGGGTGTAGAATGGCGAATTACGACAATGAATCTACGGCGTTAACAGATGTACTCCGCCTGAGTCGTGGTATGACCTTTAAAAATGCAGTTTCAGATCTGCCACTTGGAGGCGGGAAGTCAATCATCGTATGTGATCCGAAAACAACAGGGAAAAAACGTGAAAATACCCTTAAAGAGTTTGGGAAATTTGTTGCCTGGGTAAACAGCGAAAAGGACGTATACTGTACAGCGGAAGATATGAACACTACCGTTGATGATATGAACATCGTAAAAAAATACTGCAAAA
>JAUXFK010000053.1 GCA_030623035.1 Deltaproteobacteria bacterium
GCGTACTTTTGTCTATCGTCTTGTTATTCCAAAGTGTTTTCCACTATCCCAATTTGGTGGTACATTTTTCCTCTTTGGAAAGGCCCTCCGTGAAAGGGTGAGAGGGCTTTCCAAAAAGGAAAAATGTGTAAGTGGCTAACCGGCCATCGGTCGCTAATGCTTTAATCGTAGGCTTTTATAGCTATCAAGTACGCAAGAACCGGATGAGCCTTGATTTTATCAACCCAACATAGAACCCCTCGTCTTATAGACGACGGATGTTCAGTTTATCCTGAAAAATGAAAAATTCTCTTTAGAGCGAACATGAGCAGATTTTCGGGGTACCCATCCTGACAAAGCGGACGATTTAGGGCAGTTTTGATCATTATCAACCAATACTACTCTAATGAGAGGCTGAGGTCAAATAAGTTATGAATTACCGCTATTTTTATTTGAGGGGATTTTAAACAGGATAGAACCGTTGATTCTCTCCTTATCGAATTCGGTTTCGTTGGCGATTTGCACATAGAAACGGTAGGTTTGCGTTTAAAGACCTGTACGAATATTACCAGGGTTACCACGTATGAGTGATTACATCATGTTTACATACACTGCGACAGTTCACTTCATTTTTACTACAGCCCGGGTTAAAACCCAGACAGACATAACTCACTTTGCTCTTTACATCATCTTTCACTTTTACAACGATATCCCCATAATCATCCTCAGCAAGTTCGAGTACATTTTGAGGACATGCATCGATACAGTCTCCACAACCATCACACTTATCTGTATCTATCACAAGATAGTATTCTCCACTGCCGTCTGCATAACCATAGTTGATTATCATTGCCGCCTCCTTTTGTGTAATCTCAAATTTGGGATTAACCCTTATTGTATCTTTCTTTTGCGAAGAGAGCAGCGCCCAAGGCACCGATAATCTGAGGTTCTTCTGATATAAGCGGTTTCAACCCCACCTTTTCACTCACCTTTTTTACTACACCTATATTTTTTGCAATACCACCAGTTATAACAAAGTCCTTTTCTATACCTACCCTTTGTAGCAATGCATATACTCTGGTCGCTATAGCCGCATGAATGCCCGAAAGAATCTCACTCTTTGGAGTCCCGGTTCTCAATAGAGACACCATCTCTGACTTTGCAAAGACAGCGCATGCAGAGCTTACCATTGCGTCCCTTTCGGCCTGGAGGGACATCTCACCAATATCTTCCAGGGGGACATCCAATACATCAGCCACGACTTCACAGAATCTTCCTGTACCAGCTGCGCATTTGTCATTCATCGCAAAATTGGTAACCTTCCCTGTATTATTGCATCTTATGGCTTTACAGTCTTGCCCTCCCATATCTAAAATGGTTCTTGCAGTGGGAAATAAGTAATTGGCCCCTTTTGCATGGCATGAAATCTCAGTAATGTTTTCATTTGCAAAAGGAACGATAACCCTCCCATACCCCGTTGCTATTGTGTATTCGATATCTTTAAAAGAGATCCGTGCCTTTTTTAATGCTTCATCCAATGCTTTTTCACCCGTTTTTGCGCTATCTGCTCCTGTTCGAACTATACTGAAAGAAATTATCTCTCCATCTTCTAATATCACTGCTTCACCACTTAGAGACCCAATATCTATTCCAACAACTATCATATTTATATCTCCTTAACTTACAACTATTCCACTTTCCGTTTTCTAAAACAGATTTTTTTACCCATTGGGTACTTACTTTTTTATTTAAAATTTTGCAATTGTTTAGCCATCTTAAGGAGCTAACGAGATTTTATGATTTGAATTGTCTTTTCCTCACGAATGTTCGTCAAAGACCATCCAAATCATTATTTGGCTAAACAGTTACAAAATTTCGAGCAATAAGGGCAGCTCCCAATGCACCAACGATTTGAGGATTTTCAGGTACCCATATTTTCACTCCCAGTTTTTCTTCCAATGCCCTTACCATGCCTATATTCTTTGCGACACCCCCGGTCATTACAACATCATTCTGTGTACCCATCCGATTTGACATCCCGAAAATTCTATCCGCTATAGACTCTAGGATACCTGCCAAAATGTCATTTCGTGGCGTCCCTCTGTGGATATGAGAGACTACCTCAGACTCGGCAAATACAGCACACATATTGCTGATCGAAGCCTTTTTTTCGTGTTTTAAAGAGAGTTCACCTACCTCTTCGATAGGTACCTCCATAGCCTTTGCCATAGTATCCAAAAATATGCCTGTTCCGGCTGCACACTTGTCATTACCCGTAAAGTCTTCCACATCTCCTCTTTCATTAAGCCGTATCACTTTGCTACTTTCAGCACCGATATCAATGACTTTCCTTGCGAAGGGGAATAACCAATGAGCCCCTTTCGCATGGCAAAACATCTCTGATTTCGTATTATCTGTAAAAGTAACCGACTTTTTACCATAACCTGTAGCAACAGTGTTTTCTAACTGATCGAAAGAAAGACTCGCCTTTTTTAAGGCTTCATCCATGGCTTTTTGGGCAATTACGGCTCCTTCTTCACCTGTCGATAATATACTGGTAGACAATATCTTGTCATCTTTTAATATAACTACTTTGGTAGTAAGTGAACCAACATCAATGCCGGCTACGATCATCGAAAACCTCCATCTTTAAAAAATTTACTGAGATCGTTAAAAATATCATCCAAAAAGAAATAAACTTCATACGACAGAGACAATTTCGGATATTAATGTTAAGCGTCTGTTTGAAAGACCTCTTTCCTCATAAGGGATTGGGCTTTTTTGACCGGTCTATGTTCGCTTCGCAAAATCCTAAGAACTCGGGCTATTGACCTTGAACAAAATCAATCATTTCTGGATGGACACTCGTTCACTTTGATAGCAGAAACAATAAGTTCAATGTTTTTTATGACTAAAGTCTCTACATCCGTGTTTCTGCTTTTCAAATAATCTATAGAGGTTTGTACCTGTATGATACCATGGAGATTACTCCAAAAAAGGCTCGTAATATCCCAGGCATCAACCGGTTTGAATATACCCTCTTGAATCCCCGTTTTAATCACTTCACTAACGATTTTAAAGATCGTATCGGTTTTTTCGCCGATCTTCTCTATCAATTCAGGTGCTAACTTTAAATTTAAATGCTCATTAACAATGAAGTTTAGAACTCGGTAATGATCCGGATAATTCTTGCAGAATTTGTAATATGTTTTGGCAATGTTTACTAATATCTCACCTATCGTTACATCTTCGCCGATCACCTTTTTGACTTCACTTATAAGGATATCATAGCTTTCTACGATAAGAGAGACATATAATTCCTCTTTCCCTGAAAAATACAGATAGATTGTCCCGGTACTTAATTCAGATTCTTGAGCGATTTCCTCGATTGTCGCATTCATGTAACCTTTTTTTGAAAAGACGTTTTTTGCCGCCTCAAGAATATCCTTTTTCCTCTTAAGCCTTTCTCTTTCTTTTCTCTCAGGAATGCCCAAATTTAACCTCTTTTTTAAGTAAGGAACATTAATCTCCCAAATTCAGATTAAAAAAAAGTAAAAAGGAGAATACAAAAGCATATTCATAAAATAGATAAGAATAAGCCGACTGTGAAACGGATTTAAAAAAACAGAGGAAATATATGAAATATAATAATAAGGGGTTAGCCAAATATAATTTTACTAACCCCTCAACTCTTCTTGGTGGAGCTGATCGGGATCGAACCGACGACCTCTTGAATGCCATTCAAGCGCTCTCCCAACTGAGCTACAGCCCCAATCTTATGCAATTGTATATTCGCCTTGTGAAGGAAAATGATCTAAATATCAAAAAGAATAATCATAAATCAATTTGATGTCAAGGTTTTTATTGACAGTTGGGCTTGGTTTTACGTATAATCCACGAAGTCTTTTATCTGAATGCCGGAGTGGTGAAACTGGTAGACGCAGGGGACTCAAAATCCCCCGGGCCTTGCGCCCATGTCGGTTCGAGTCCGACCTCCGGCACCAAAAAAAGGAGTTAACCAATACAATGGTTAACTCCTTTTTTGATCTCACAGAAACCTTATTTACAATCCGAATCAATGTCAGAAAATTGAATAAAGAGCTTCTCTATGAGAGATCTCCCTATTTAGTATCCCCAAAGCCTTTGAGGTATTGTTTTATAAATTCATTATCCTTTTTCGTCATTTCAACAAACTTCACTCCCATTCCAGGGGGATGGCTTTTCTTCTGCTTCCCCTTCTTCCTTGTCCAGGTTACTTCACACTTAATGTCCAAGGAATTCGAAATGCCGGGCAATTGCAGTTTGAGTAAAAACTGCTCACCCTCTTTGAGTGGATTTTCGGTCTTAATAAAGAGGCCTCCGCTACTCAGGTTTCCTGTATAAGAATTGATAAATGACTTTTTTTCTTTATAGCTTACGGTTAAAGTATCAATAACTCGAGTCTCTTCTCGAGATGAAAAACCAGACGCCCGATCGATCATCTTCCTGAACCTCTCCACCACTGAGCTGAGGATTACCCTGAAATCTGAGTGAATTTTATTAAATTCCTGATCTAGAAACTCTCGATCAATGATGCCAACCATCGTCTCACCGACAGCTCTTGTTGTGGCAGTGCGCCTTATACTTCCCAGGAAGGCCAATTCACCGAATAAATCTCCTGGCTTAAGCATTTCTATGACATATTTTCTTTCTTCAATTGTCTTGGAAACTTCCACATTACCTGACAGAACAACATAAACCCAATCTCCAGAACTCCCCTCTTTAATTATAATCTGACCGTCCTTGTAGGTCTCTTCATATGCTATATTATACATAGAAAGGCCCCTCACTTTAAATCTAAATTAATAAAAAATACCGACGTTTTATGTGTGGTTACACTATTTTATTCTTTTTAAACTCGTCGATAATACCACGATAAATCGAGACTATTTTTCATGATTTGGAACCAGAAGTTCGTTCGATTAATCTTTTAAACCTATCCACAACAGCAACGAGAATAGACCTGAAATCTGAGTGAATTTTGTTAAATTCCTGATCTAGAAACTCTCGGTCAATGATGCCAACCATTGTCTCACCGACAGCCCTTGCTGTGGCAGTACGCCTTATACTCCCCAAGAAAGCGAGTTCGCCAAATATCTCTCCTGACTTTAGTTTTTCTACGACGAGTTTCTTTTCTCTAACTGCCCTGGAGATTTCCACATTACCTGACAGAACAACATAAACCCAATCTCCGGAACTCCCCTCTTTAAATATAACCTGACCGTCCTTATAAGTCTCTTCATATGCTATATTATACATAAAAAGGCCTCTCACTTTAAATCTAAATTAATAAAAAATACCGACGTTTTATGTGTGGTTACACTATTTTATTCTTTTTAAACTCATCGATAATACCGCGATAAATCGAGACTATTTTTCATGATTCAAAACCGCCTGCTCTCTATCGATCATCTTTCTCAGCCTCCGCACCACTGCTGTTAAAATAGTCTTTAAATCCGGGTTGATTTTATTAAATTCCTGATCTAGAAACTCTCGGTCAATGATGCCAACCATTGTCTCACCGACAGCCCTTGCTGTGGCAGTACGCCTTATACTCCCCAAGAAAGCCAGTTCGCCAAATATCTCCCCTGGTTTTATCACTTCTAATACATTTTTCTTCCCATTAATTGTCCTGGAGATTTCTACCTTACCCGACATAACAACATAAATCCAATCTCCATAACTCCCCTCTTTTATGATAACCCAGCCGTCTTTATAGGTCTTTTCATATGATATATTATACATAAAAAAGGCCCCTCTTTTCTTATCTGTATCATGACTTGTATTATTGATGTTTTTCTATTACTTCGTTTATCCTGAAAAATTCCCTTTCCCGCTAGCTGCTACAGTCTTTTTGACCCATCTATTACTCATTCCAGGCATTTTCTTAAAACACGCCCAAAGGATCTCAAACATCGTAACTGTTTAGCCAAATCATAAAACCTCGTTAGCTCCTTAAGATGGCTAAACAATTACCAAACATCAGAAAATGCTTAATTTCCACTGAGTTTATCCTGAGAAACGAAGGAGCTAAATGGGCACTCCAAAAATTCTGTCCATTTTCCATGCAAAGGGAATTTTTCATTTTTTATGGAGGACTACTTAATATATATACTTTATTTGCATCAAAAGATACAAATTAATCTAATACAATCCAATATTACCTAATATAATTTACCCCTTTTTTGAAGTTTTGTCAATAAATCTTGGCCCTTCGTTTCTGAGGATAATTTCAGCTAAAGGCTAAGCGATTTCAAGTGCTTGAGCCAAAGGGCGGGTATATTCTGCGGGCTAGTAAAATCTTCACCCTCTGGATGGACATCAGGATTTGAAGATAAACACGCAAGTTTAAAGAAATATTCTACAGTGCAAGCAGGTAAGTAGCACAATGAAAAATACGCAAACCAAAACTCATAAAAATCCAGCTTTTATCTATACAGCTTTTGCAATTAAATATACAAATTACAATAGTGATTTCAATATGTCAAATAGATATTTTAAGGACGAATAAGTTCTCCCTTAAGGATAAAAAATTGCCTCTTTAACAAATACACAAAGGATTTTCGGATTGAAAGGTAAGCTTTTTGGTATCACAAAGCAGTCGTATCTCTATCATTGATGATCGCAAGAACCCTTCTGTATACATCCTCGAAGCTTTCCCCTGTATTTTGGAAATAATGAACACTGCCATCTACTTTCGGCCTGTAGAGCCCTTTTGCCATCTCTAATAACCTCATGTGAACAAAGGTCTCATTACCTGCCATTGGATTAAACTTATTTGGATCCACAAAGACATCAAAGTATCGAGGCATAGATGCAATCTCCCAGGGGCTTTTGGGCTCATAGCATGAATTGTATGTAAATTCGAGTCTATTGCGGTGATGATTCTGAAGGGAGTTAACCCTTCTGTAGTGGTCTCTGATGTTCTTCCCATGAGCAGGAAGAGACAGGGCAATATTTTCTATTTGTTTGAGTTCATCTAAGGTTCGCAGATAGGTAACAAGATCGTCCGGATGAGGGGTTATGGGATACAAAAGAACATCCCCGCAGATTAGTATTTTATGCTCTTCCTCCTGTGAACCAATGATTAGGCATATTGCCCCCGGTGAATGACCCGGAGAATGTTTTACGCTTATATACTGACTCTGGATCCCATCTAATGACAAAAGACCGTCCATTGAAATAGGGCAGTCTACCTTCAGTGACATATTGGAAAAATCGAGTACTGCCTTCTTATGGTAATCCTGGGCTGAAGATGCCGGAAGTGGCATCCCCATAGCTTCATATCTGGGACGCCCTTCAAACACCTTCTTTGAAATCGTCCATGGGTTACAGATCTGATCCGTGTCTAAAACATGGGCAGAAACCCTTGCATTGCTTCTTTGTACAATTTTATTCCCCAGTAGATAATGATCTGGGTGACCATGGGTGATAATAATCAACTCCAGATCTTCTATAGAATAGCCCGCTGTTTCAAGCCCGGTAATGAGCTCTGTCTCGCTGAAATCATCAGGCAGGTCTTTAATCTCATCTGGTATTTGCTGATTTCTCCAGTAATAGAATATCTTCTTGGCCAGAGAAGTAGGGATACCCGTGTCTATGAGAGTCAAGGCCTCATCTTCAATAACATAAAGATGGGTTGGACCAGGGCCTATCATATCAGGACAGAATGTAGTGATCTGTGTAAGCTTCTTGCCTTTAGAAAGCTCGTACTGTTTGACCCTTCCGCTTCCTACCTCTGAACTTCTTCTGATTATCTCCCCTCTTTTATACACTCTTTGCCTCCAGCATTCTGGCTAAGTCTTCGCTGCACTTTATCCGATTATCCCTGAAGACCCTCTTCCATACCTCATGACTTTCCATACATAGGTATACTCGAAGGTTTGGATCATAATCCTTTAGCCATTCTAACATCTTTGAATACATCTCTACCCGTATAGGCTTGTAATATCTCATCTTCCCATCAAGGCCAGGAACAAACTCTTCGTATACGATTTTGCTCAATGGAAATCTCTTTTGAATTATGGATTTTAACTCTGGTAAGAACCGGAAACACCCCATACTTATCCATGTTATATTCTTTGGATTTAACTTTGCAAAAAGTCGATCCAGGGTTCTCTTATATCCTTCCTCCCATCCCTGGTAGTATATCAATGGGTCAAAATGGAAGGCAAGTAAAAAACCATTCTCCTGGCATCTTAAGGCCGCATCTATCCTATCGCCTATAGAAGGTGCAAGCAATTCCTCTTTTGTTGCCACCTCCTGTGTGTTTAAAGACCATGCAATTATCGTATTGCCGTTATGTTGCAGATCAAGAAGGTTATCTACATTATCCGTCTTTGTCTTCAGCTCCAACACTGCGTTCTTTTTTCCTGCAAAATACGGCACGATTAAATCTGAAAAAGAGATAAGATGATCCAGGGTTAGGCTGTCGGTAAATTCCCCTGTACCGATACGAAAGAAAGTTTCGGGTTTTTTGTTTAACTTGTCTTCCAGTTCCATAAACATCTTATCCGTATTGGCATAGACGATCAATACCGGATTATTAATATAAGCCTGAAGGATACAATAGGAACATTCCATATTACAATTGGTAGCAAAGTTCAGTATTTGATAACCACAGCATATATACTCCTTTGTGCCAGGACAGGGTTTTATAAACCTTCCACGATTTTCTGTGAGTAAAAGAATCCTCTTGCCCTCTCGAAAGGAGTTTTCCTTCTTTTTAATCTCTTCTATGACCATGATTGGATTATCAACATACTCAACCGGGACACCCAAAAGCTTATCCATAATATTATGGGTAAGCCTTGAGTCTTTGACCCTGTTATCGATGATGATCCTTTTCGGAAAATATGCGGCCATATCTTCTAGCCTTCAATTAGCTTTCTCATTTTTTTACTGTCTTTAATAGAATCTATCTTTTTTAAATTATCTTTCAGCTCATCAATGGAACCGAAATGGAATTGAACACTGTATCTGTCCCCTTCAAAAAAAGGCGGATGGTTTAGTTTTATACTATCTCCCAGCTTTAGTTCCCTTCTCATCTTAATAAATTCTTCCTCTGCCTTGACTATATTCGGATACCGTAACCTTCTGAAAAAACGGCGAACCCTTTCCCCCTTTTGAGGGATGTTGAGGTCTTTGCTGTCTAATATATCATTCAACTCCTTTGAGTCGAAGATACTCAATGCAGAACATCCATCTCTCTTCATGATATCATAGATATTCTCAATCACTTCAGTTTGTTTATTCTTACTCAACCTCAAATTGGATAGAACTTCGTAGACCAATGCCCTGTCTTTCTTCGAAAAATTCATAAGCTTGAAGGCTGCCCCTTCATCTAAGATCCCAAATATAATGGCATCTCTAATCTTTTCATCCAGTTTAAGCAAAGATACTGTTCTATTCAATACGTACTGGTGAGGGTTCAGACCAAGCAGGGGTAAAAAGGACTTCACTATCGTTGGATCAGTATAGTAGTTTTGTAACTTACTGATGATTATAGACTTCTCAATAATGTTTAAAACCCTGTGGGATAGATTATCGTAAAGGTTTACTAAAAAAGCATCCCTGTCTTCAATGTGGTCGTTTAAAATAGCGCTGCTAAGCTCCTTTATACCTATATCCCGGCAGATGAGAAGTCTCTTATAACCACATACAATGCGGTACCTATTATCTGAGACCTCCTTTACCAAAGGAGGATTGATTATCCCTATCTTTTCAATCGCTTCCCTTAGTAAAGATAAGGAGAAACCATAGCTAAAAATAAATGTAGTGTCATCCAGATCAATGGATCGTAGATCTAACCGTCTGTATTCTATTTTCATATTTTTCATGTAACCTCAGATATCTCTCTGCTTCTTGGATCTTTCCCCTTTTTAGACACCCATTTCCGAATATCTCGCATTTTCTCTTCAACTCTTCTAAAGATGCCACATACTGCTCTTTAGATAGTATGCCACTTTCTATTATCTTAACCAAAGCCTTAATTCGGAATCGATCAAGGCCCGTAAACTCTTTTGATAGTTGATCCTGATGGCCTCCTCTCTTTATTACAAGAGGCTTTTCTATCAAGTAGATCGGATACCTTGCTGCAATTCTAAGCCACATCTCATAATCTTCGCATACAGGAAAACTCTCGTCAAAGAAACCCAACCTATTAAAAAACAACTCCCTTTTTATCATAACAGAAGAAGGGCTAATAATGCAAAGAGGCAGTACCCTCTCGTATATCATCCCACTGCACTTTTTATGCTTTTTCATGGGATTAACCCTTATTCCCCTTCTTATCCATATCTCTTCTGTATGACAGATCAATGCATGGGGGTTGAGCATGAAGAATTCTAACTGAAAAGAAAGTTTTTTCTCCAACCACTTATCATCAGAATCGAGAAACGCAATATATTCACCGGAAGAAAACCTTATACCCTTATTCCTGGCGCAACTCACTCCCTGTCTTTCCTGATAGATATAGATGAGTCTTTCAGAGTACCTCCCTATCATATCTCTTGTATCATCTGAAGAGCCGTCATCAACAACTATGAGTTCAAAATCTTTAAAATCCTGAGAAAAAACCGATTCAACCGCTTCCTCTAAAAATCCTGACCGGTTATATGTAGGAATTATAACGCTAACTTTCGGCATAGAAATATTTATTCGTCTATCCTGATAAATTTCCTTTTACGCTAACTGCTACAGTCTTTTTGACCCACCTATGACTCGCTCCAGGCATTTTCTAAGAATTTAAGGAGGACCAATGAGTTGTTGTTAAATTTTTATTTTACCACAGAACTATCTATATTACAAAAATCGTAACAGTTTAGCTTTTTGAAATTTTAGTTGCGAAGGCGGTGGTCAAATTTTAACCCGTGCAACTGTTTGAACATCTTAGTGAGCGTTAAGAAAGAACAGGGGAAAAGCCTTGTTGTTCTAGGATGTTAATCGTTCCAAAGCTTATCGGCTGAATTTAATAGCTGGATGCTGTTCTTTCTTTATGCTCTCTTAGATGCGAGTTCTGCACGGTTTAAAATTTGATTGCCGTTGAAGCTTGGCTAGTGCTTCCTGTTTCATAAGGCTAAAATAATACCAAAAATCAATATTATAGGCTTGATTTTGTCTATCTTTTATAATAATGATAAAATTTATATATACTGATACCTTTGAAAAATACTCAATTTTTCAAGGATATCTGGATTAAATCAACTGCCTCTATTTGCACTGTCTTTACTTACACCCACCAACCAACCAAGGCGCCTGGCCTTCAGTTTATATAGCTGGGTTTAAAGAACCAAATATGATAATATCTCATAAGCGCAAGTTCATCTTTTTAAAGACCAACAAGACTGCAGGGACAAGTATAGAGATCGCTCTATCAGAATTCTGCGGAGAAAAAGACATTATTACTCCAATCTTTCCTAAAGATGAACAAGTCCGGAAAAGTCTTGGTTTTCGAGGATCTCAAAACTATAAAATCCCTTTCCCCCAATACCTCCTATCGGATTGGATAAGTTTCTTTATCAAAGGCAAGAGAAAACAGCTCTATGACCATATTTGCGCAAGTAAAGTGAAGGGTCTTATCGGCGAGGAAGTCTGGAATAGATACTACAAATTTTGCTTTGAGAGAAATCCGTGGGATCGTGTGATTTCTTTATATTACTTTCAAACCAGGGAACCACGTCCATCAATCTCTGAATTTATCGAGTCTGGAAAAGTATCTATTTTGAAGCAGAGAGGCTTTCTGCTTTATACAATAGATGGGGAATTAGCAGTAGACAAGGTTTACTTATATGAAAATCTATATAATGAAATAGAAAAAATAAGCAAACGCTTTGGTTTCCCACATCGACCCAATCTTCCTAATGCAAAAGGGAACTATCGAATCGACAAAAGGCATTACAGAGAAATTCTCAGCCATGAAGAAAGGCTAAAGATTACCAAGATGTTTGCGCAAGAGATTAACCTCTTTGGATATGAATATTGAGGTCTTAAGATAAAGGGCTGTTGTCCAGGATAGCAGGATAGGGGGGCGTCCTTTTGTAATTCAGTAATTATTCTATCATTTGAATAGCCTTTTCCTTAACAATGCCCTCACCTCTCCTTACAATTTATCCCGAGGAACGAGGGAGCATAGGCTATCCCCGCCTGGCTCATCATCCCTCGGGACAAGTTTAACCGCTTCGCCATCTAAGCCCCTTCCATGCCTAGCTCTCGCACCGTCCAATAACAAAAAGAGAAAAAGGGGTCAGCCCAGGAAAATAGAAATTAGCTTCTTTACCTGACCCCGTTGCTTTTGCGTAATTTCCCCCTTTCTCCTCTTTTTTTCTTGACAAGGACAATATAGGATGTTTACTATTTCAGTCCTCTTTCACTCCTTACAACTCATCGATAATACCCGACCACCCCGCCCACAACTCACACACCGATATTCAATATACCCCATCTGCCTCGGATTCCCACAACTCAACATCTTCTCTACTAAATCATTATAATACTCCTTGTCATATAAGTGATGCTCTTCTTTGAAACCATCCCGGTGATCCGCAAATATCTGCTTATATACACTCCAATCTTGCCTGTCTTCTAATTCCATCCCTAATTATCATAACCGACACCTTATCTTATTGCAATCATTAACTATATTGCTCAGCACTGCCCGCAAACACCTATAATAAAAATGAAAATTCCTATACTATCAAGTTATCAGCTAAGAGAAACTGATCTATTTAGAATTGCAACAATGGCATTAATGGTTAATTATGGTTAATAATAGTAAACTTATTATTGTATTAGACATTATGATAAAAATATTGACAAATAAATACCAATATGCTTAATAGACGACACTACTTAGGTATTTTGGGTTATATGTGTTTATGGTTCAGAATTTAAAAGGAATTAGTCCAATGGCAATCATGCGTTATTTTCTGGTAGCTTTCTTTGCTCTCAACTATTTTTTATGTTTCAACAAAGCAGCTCAAGGGGCGCCCAACAACGTTGAGGAAATTCAAGTAGTTGAACAAGAAAGCCCCCCCCCTTCATCAAAATCCTTTTTACTTGCAGATAATTTTCAACAGAACAATAAAATTCCGCATAACCAGAAACAA
>JAUXFK010000232.1 GCA_030623035.1 Deltaproteobacteria bacterium
GAAATCCTATAGCAATAAGGTTCTGCAACAATTTTGCCTGCACTTAAGTAACATGTATAAAACTTTATGAACCTATGGTTATCAAGGCTTCAAGAATTTTGATGGTGAATCAGGGCCCCCTTCCTTACTTGACTTTCAATATCCATTGTGCAAGAATGACTTATATAAAAATGTATTACTCCGCCTTGAAAACGGAAATCCTAAAGATACCATAAGATAACCTGCAAAAGCAGTTCCATAGATATTTCGATCTCTCCCTCTTTCAAACCCGGAGGAAACGTATAATGAAGAGGATATTCATTGAAGGTTTAAAGGAAAACGATAAGTTTGAAAGCATATTCCTGGTGAAGGCTAAAACTCTGGCTCTATCAAAGAATGGTAAGCCTTATTTAAATCTAAAACTCGGGGATAAAACAGGAGAAATAGAAGCCAGGGTTTGGGATAATGCAGAATATCTCTCCAGCATATTTGAGAAAGATGATTTTATAAGAGGAACCGCAAGGGTATCTAAATACCAGAACAATCTCCAACTGGTGTTCTTTGACATTGAAAAGTGTGATGAAAATGAGATCTTTATCGATGACTTTCTACCAAAGACCGATAAAAGTATAGAGAAGATGTTCAGAGATTTAGTTGAAATTTCCAAAGAGGTAAAGAACGACTATTTGAGAGAGCTTTTAAATCTCTTCTTTGAAGATGAGGAAATCACAAGGCGATTTAAGATTGCTCCGGCAGCCAAAGGACTACACCATGTCTATATCGGCGGGCTATTAGAACACTCGCTATCAGTAGGCAAACTGATTCTAAATGTAGCCAAACATTACAAAGGAATAAATAAAGATCTTCTTTTAACAGGTGGGATTCTACACGATATAGGCAAGATCCATGAACTCTCATATGATAGATCTTTTGATTATACCGATGAAGGAAGACTCCTGGGGCATATTACTATAGGGGTTGAGATGATTGAGGACAAGATCGTTGAAGTTCCGGACTTCCCAGAGGACTTAGGTATGCTGCTAAAGCATCTTATACTCAGCCATCATGGTCATTATGAATTTGGCTCTCCTAAGAAACCAAAGACAATAGAGGCAATCATACTATACTACCTGGATGACTTAGATTCAAAGGTTAATGGGTTTCAGCAGTTCATAGAAAAGGAAAAGGACAATAAGTCCAAATGGACGTCGTACCATAGGCTGTTTGAAAGATATATTTACAAGAATACGAATTTAGAAGATGCAACCACAACCGACGAGGTTGATCAATATCGCATGCCCTGAATAATGGAAATTCTTCTCATCCCCATCTATTGAATAGTGCCCATCCAGAAATGAGCAATTTTGTTCAAGGTCAGTATTTTTACCATGCTATGGTTGCCCCTTTCATTGTTGTGTGCCATATTCCTCTCAACCAGTGATGCCCTTTGTAAAAAAGCACTTAAACAAAGCGATGCATATATCATCTCATGGGTAAGGTTAGGATATTCGGCTCCATTTCTTTTAACAATAATCCCCTTCATATCGATTCCACACCTGGACTTTACTTTCTGGATGGTAATACTTATAGCGCTCCCTTTAGAGATAACCGCCCTGATACTTTATGTGAAGGCAATCAGCGTCTCACCTCTATCCCTGACCATCCCCTTTTTGGCTCTTACCCCTGTCTTTCTTATACTGACATCATTCATTATGCTGGGAGAATTACCAGACAGATCGGGTATTAGTGGGATACTCCTTATCGCCATCGGAGCCTACCTTTTAAATGTTCATATGAGTAAAAAAGGTATACTTAAACCTTTTAAAGCAGTCTTTGAAGAGAGAGGATCGGTTCTTATGATCATTGTTGCCTTTATCTACAGTATTACCTCTAACTTGGGTAAGCTGGCGATCCAGCATTCCAGCCCTATATTCTTTGGCATTCTGTATTTTGTGCTTCTGTCAATCGTCTCACTACCTGTCGTTACAATTGGATCAAAGCAAGAAGCCTCTAAGATTTTTACTTTCAAGCCAATCTTCCTCGCCATCGGCGTGTTCCATGCACTGGTAGTACTTACTCACGTTTGGGCAATCAGTCTAATAGAAGTTCCTTACATGATCTCAGTAAAACGGACAAGCCTTCTATTCAGCGTTATTTATGGATGGCTTCTATTCAAAGAGGTGAATATAAAAGAGAGATTTTTAGGGGTATCAATAATGCTTATTGGACTGATTTTTATTACACTCTTTTGAATGAAAACAGGTGTGCTATGATTCTTGAAAAGCCTTCTTTCAAAAAATAGATAGAGGATTTCAGTGATCCATTATTTAAAAAATGTATTATTTTAGCCTTATGAAACAGAAAGCACTCACCAAGCTTCAACGGCAATCAAATTTTAAACCGTGCAGAACTCGCATCTTTCCCCCTGTTCTTTCTTAACTCACTTAGATGTTCAAAAAGTTGCACGGGTTAATATTTGACCACCGCCTTAGCAACTAAAATTTCAAAAAGCTAAACTGTTACAAAAAAATAACAAATATATATTCAAATCCATATAAAATTATGATAGGTATCTAGTAAAGGAAAGATGAAAAAGGAGAGTTCTAATCATGGCCTCGAATAATAAGTCATATAACCTTACTTACAAAGGAAATGAGTTTAAAGGCAAGCTTCTCGAATTTTCAAAAAGCATCTCTTTTGACTGGCTTTTGAATCAAGATATAGCGCAGCTCAACAATACTTCTGCGTTTGATACATTGATTCGTCTGTTCCCACCTCTTGAGGAGACATTCCAAAAAGGACTCACGAAAGATCCACAGGAATTTTTCAAGACCTTGCCCCACATTTTTCAGGCACAGGCAGCCTATAACCGAATCTATTCGGGTGATTTCCCGGAGAGTCAGTTGGATAGGGATGCAATCAAGGCTGTCCACGACCTCGCCCATTGCTTGGCTTCATTTTCGCCTTTCGTTATGCCCGCAATCCTCTGGCTTCATGATATCGGCAGGTTTGAGGATAAGAGAAGGCATAATGAGAAGAGTGCAGAGATGATCCTGGAATTTAATCTGCTAAAGGATAGAGGGTTAACCATGGAAGAAGCCATATTAATCAGAAAGGTGGTTCAGTACCACCTTCTGATCGGCACTCTCTATACTGGAGAATCTTCCTATATGTCATTTGAATCCCTTCTTTTCGATGAAGAATTTCAAATCATTATGAATGACAGTACATCAATAAAACGCTTTTTGGATTCTCTGACCCTCTTTACAATGATAGATGTATGGGGTTATCATATAAACGACATCTCACCCACTATGATAGGCAATTATCTTGAGATCAAAAAGGAGATGGGAGAGATATTTACAAATAAGGGGGACATCAAAAAAGTCGCAAAAGGGCTTAAGGAAAAATCGAGAAAACATCTCGACTGGCGTTTGATGGGATACATGATGGCATTCTCCAAGATTGGCAAGAAGCCCCATTTAACCCTCGATTTTTATGCGGGCATGATAGATGACGGCTTTAAAAGATATATTGAACGGGAAGGTTTATCCATAGACTGGGATCGTTTTAAAGACAAGTACCTTGATAAGTTCGACCAGGTACAGTTCAAATACGGACTGGGAGTGCTGATACCCCTAACTTACGGTGGCACAGGCAAAAAGATGCACCTTAAAGAGGATACAAAGGTAAATCCAAACCTCTTCCATCTATTGGCCAATATAAACAGCCGAATAAAAAAAGAAGAAGAGACAAATCCCCAGTCTATACCCGGAGCACTATGGAATGTAATCTTTAAAGGCTATCCCCTATGGAACCAACTGACTGATTTTCAAGAAAGGTTGAACGAACCCGGCCTGATCGAAGAGATCGTAAATAAGGGATCCGTAAATGTAGACGATGAGGAGAAGGTAAACGTCCTGTCGATTGATTATACAGGCTTCTGGGAACATGTTGAGTACTAATAAACTCAACTTAACGGGCTTTTTTACCAAAAATCGTATTATTTTAGCCTTATGAAACAGAAAGCACTGGCCAAGCTTCAACGGCAATCAAATTTTAACCCGTGCAGAACTCGCATCTAAGTGAGCATAAAGAAAGAACAGTATCCGACTATTAAATTAAGCCGATAAGCTTTGGAACGATTAACATCCTATAACAACAAGGCTTCCCCCTATTCTTTCTTAACACTCACTAAGACGCTCAAACAGTTGCACAGGCTAAAATTTGACCACCGTTGAAGCAACCAAAATTTCAAAAAACTAAACTGTTACCAAAAATCTTGATGAATTCGTAAAAAGTCGTCACTCCGGTGAAAACCGGAGTCCAGATGGTC
>JAUXFK010000010.1 GCA_030623035.1 Deltaproteobacteria bacterium
AATTTTAACGCGTGCAACTGTTTGAACATCTAAGTGAGTTAAGAAAGAACAGGGGGAAAGATGCGAGTTCTGCACGGGTTAAAATTTGATTGCCGTTGAAGCTTGGCCAGTTCTTTCTGTTTCATAAGTCTAAAATAATACAAATCTCATTTGAATTCATGTACAAAAATAAAGTCATTATTGGCATGTGATCCGTGACAACCAATACATCCTTTTGGCTTTCCTACAACATCAGCCTTTCCATCTGTGCCGTATTTCACCCAAAACCAGTCTCCGCCATCCGGATTATAATCCTTGATTTTATACATTAGCGTAATTGCCTTAAGTTCTTTGCTTTTACTATAATTTTCTTTAACAATTATACCCCCATATTGGATGGGTGTTTTTGAGGAACTCAAAGTTTTATCGTTTATATAAACCTTGTGTAAAGGGCCATGGGGTGCACGGCCTGGCTGCATTCCATGATGGTCCGGCCAGAAGGACCATTTCTTATATGGAGATTCCTTTGTAATATAATCCCATAAAGCAGGCGCATCAGGTCCTGGCATTTCAGCAAAAACCAGTGTGCCAGACAATAAAAAAACAAAGAGCAAAAAGAAACCAAGAAAACTCTTCTTCATAATATCCTCCTTTTTTTGAGTTAACATATTAAGCTAACTTTGCAGCTTATTATAAGTTTTAACCTATGAATAACTTCCAACTCCTTATACCTTTGAATCCTATCCCGGCAATTATTTGGATATGTTTTTCTCTTACATATTGTACTATGAAACTACCAGTAGTTACACCTATCAATATACAGTAGGAATCTCCGATAATACTTCCAGAAAATGATCAGTGATGGATGCGAGTTTCAATGCCTTTATTTTACTTCCCTTAAGCTTCACCTTCCCTGACAAAAGAGCTAATTTGGCATTGAGTTCTCTCTGGTTTATCTTTGTAAATACTTTATAATCGCCGTATATTTTGAAAGTAGCACTGGGCCCATTGCCCTCGCCCATTTCGATATCACCAAGCTCACCCTTTTTGTATTGGACGGACAAATACTTGTCTTTCCCGTCTGGACAATTCTGAAACACCGATACGAGATGAAACGTATTATATTTCATTATCTTGGGTGTAATCTTTTCTTTAATGCTGCTTTTTGCCTGCTCAAACCATGTTTCACTTAGATATTCAAAACCATCGCTCATAACTGTTACTCCTTTCTTATGATAAAAGTTACTTTATCATACTGTTCGTCAATATTCGACAAAAGTTTAATCCAGATGACTTCTAGATGACCGATTAAAAGATATCCTCATTTGAGCAACAGCCCGTAAAGATGTGACCCCATACCCCTGGAGCATCAATACGGGCTTTACACGGCATTCCAGCAGAACCATTTCATATATCAGCTAAAAATGAATCTTATAATTTAAGGGGCGTCCCTCTTCTTAATCCTTGTACAGATGTACGTCCTGTTGTGGGAACGGTATTGAGATGCCTTCGGCATCAAAACGCTTCTTAATGCTTTCCTGCGTGGCAAAGAAGACGTCCCAGTAATCCGCAGTCTTGACCCAGGGGCGTACAACGAAGTTAACACTGCTGTTGGCCAATTCCAGGACACCAATCGTTGGGGCTGGATCTTTGAGGATTCTGTCGTCACTTGAGAGAATATTTTCCAGAACGTTTCTGACCTTGTCCAGATCGTCACCGTAGCTCACGCCGGCAACGATATCCACACGCCGACAATCCTTTGCCGTATAATTAATGATATTATCGCCCGTCATTTTTGCATTCGGGACAATGATTTTCTTGTTGTCAGGTGATTTCAGCTCCGTGGTGAAAATTCCAATTTCTTCGACTACCCCGGATACACCGCCACCCTCTATGAAATCTCCAACTTTAAAGGGTTTGAAGATAAGCATCAACACTCCCGCGGCAAAGTTGGCCAGAGAGCCCTGAAGTGCCAAGGCAATGGCGAGACCCGCGGCACCCAGAATCGCTATGAAAGAGGTTGTCTGTATGCCCAACTTGTTGATGGCAGCAATGATGACAAACGCCATCAGTACCACATATCCGAGACCTGTCACAAAGCCAACGAGGGTCTCGTCAACTTTGTTTCTTTGCAGGATATTGCGAAGCATCTTCCTGACCCCCGACGCAATGAGACGACCCACAATAAGTATAAGGACCGCAGCAACAATCTTGAGACCGTAAAGTGTTCCGAACTCCTGAAGTTTCATAATGATGTTTTCCATTTTTTATCTCCCCTCTGTCTTCTATTGATGTTTCTTGTTTATCCTTTGCACGACTTAACTATTGCGATATGATCTCCTTCCTGATGTTAAACATAATTTCATGCGCATTCTACCCTGCTGCTGGAATCACGTGGACGTTGGTTCCAAAACGATTTAACAATAAATATTGAAAGATATTAAATAGGGTAACAGTTTAGCTTTTTTAAATTTTAGTTGCTAAGGCGGTGGTCATATTTTAACGCGTGCAACTGTTTGAACATCTAAGTGAGTTAAGAAAGAACAGTGGGAAAGATGCGAGTTCTGCACGGGTTAAAATTTGATTGCCGTTGAAGATTGGAGAGTGCTTTCTTTTTCATAAGGCTAAAATAATACTAAATAGGTTACAATCGCTCTTCATGATGAAAAAGTCTAATGGCATCCTATTTCATATTTTATTAAAAAGCATCAAGCAAATAGAAATATTTTGTACTGAACCCTATTAAACTCACCATCAGCACTCTTAGGAAAATTAGGGGACGTACGTCAGATTATAAGTTGATATACGATATTAAGCTGTTATGCCACGCAAAGCCCGCATAGATGGGTGGTGTATAATATTTTTGTGTAAATTCGAAGAGGGTAGAAAAAGAGGCGCTTTTCCTATATAAAGGGTTCGGCAAAAAACCTAAAAAAGAGAGGAGAAGCACCCACGAAAGTAAAAATAAGTGTACCGGAAGTGGTAAAGATTTTCAAGGAGATTCAAGCGCAGCCTGAGAGAATTTTTGATATGATCCGTGTAGATATCAGAGAGAGTGTCGGCGAATATCTCTCTAAGATTATGGAGATGGAGCTCACCCATTTTCTTGGGAGAGAGCGTTATGAACAAGGTCAAGGAGATGCGAATCATCGCAACGGTTCCTATGATCGCAACTTCACCTTAAAAGGGATTGGAGGGGTTCAGGTTGAGGTGCCAAGAGATCGGAAGGGCGAGTTTAATACGCAGGTAATCCCCCGAAATAAACGGTATGAGTACGAGCTTCGGCAAGATTTGTGTTTGATGTTTTTAACTGGGGTGAGCACACGTACCCTTTCAATGCTCTCTAACAGGCTTATAGGCCGGAAGATATCTCCAGCGGAAATAAGTAACGTCAATAAACAATTGATAACTGCGGTTGAGAATTGGAAAACCCGGGATTTGTCCCAAGAGTCTATCAAGTATATGTTTTTGGATGGTGTTAACTTTAATATGCGAATAGATGGGAACATAGAGAAAGCACCTGTACTGGTAGCTATTGGGGTTACAGAGGCGGGCCATAAGATTGTCTTGGGTTTGCAAGCAGGGGATAAGGAGTCAGCTCCCAACTGGCACGAGTTCTTCAAGGATTTAAAGAAACGGGGTTTGAATGGCCAAACGGTTACCCTGGGTATTATGAACGGCTTGCCAGGTCTGGAGAAGGTATTTAAGGAAAAATTCCCAAAGGCAAAAGTCCAGCGTTGCCAAGTCCATGTGGCCCGAAACGTATTGGCCAAGGTGCCTAAGAAATTGAAACAGGCTGTTGCTGATGACATGCGATCCATATTTTATGCGTCCACAAAAGAAAAGGCTATGGAACTCTTCTCTAAATTCAAAAAGAGATGGGAACAGAACCTTCCTTCTGCGGTAAAATGCCTGGAGAACTCTATAGATGCCTGCTTGACCTTGGTTACTTAATAAAATGGTGGAGATGGGGGGATTCGAACCCCCGACCCCTGCCTTGCGAAGGCAGTGCTCTCCCCCTGAGCTACATCCCCAAGAATTTCAATCAAACCGGCCTTATTATCTACAAAACTCTCTTACAATATCATAGAGTAACTCTATTCCATAGGCCAGATTTTTTATAGATATCCTTTCATTATGACCGTGCATCTTTTCAAGATGGGAAGAAAGTGGCTCTTCGATCTTTAGCGGTGCAAATCCATACGCCGCAACCCCTTTCTCTCTAAAGAATCGAGAATCGGTTGCTCCGGACGAAATAAAAGGGATTACAGTTGCAACAGGATCCTGCTTTTTTGTACACATCTCAATAGTAGAGTAAAGCACATTGGGTAACCTGGACTCCGTAGGAGATGATGAACCGAGGATTTCGATCTCAAAGTCCGTATGGCCCCCCAAGATTCCCTTTAACTCCTTGATGATACTTTCCGGGTCTTCACCTGGAAGCATTCTACAGTCTATTTCACAGTAACACTCACTCGGGATAACATTGGTCTTTTTGCCCCCATGTGCAACAGCCGGCACAAAGGTATTCCTGAGCATGGTATTCAACAGGGTCTTCAATCCCTTTTCTGGAATCATATCAAGGATTTTAAAAGAAGAGGTCTCATCGAACAACCCGGCAGCCTCTCTCTCTTCGATAAAATCCATCTTCCTGGCGAGGCCTTCGATGAACCTGGTCGTTACTGGTGATTTCTGCAATCGAGATCTGTAATTGCCAATCTTTTGAATCGCACCGGCCATATCAGAAATACAGTTGTTCCCATCAGGCATGGAAGCATGGCCGGGTACACCTCTAAATACCAATCTTACCCAGCAAACTCCCTTTTCTGCGGTCTGACAGAGGTAAAGATTCTTGTTTTCAAGACAAAAGCCGGCAACCCCTCCCTCATTGATGACAAAATCGGCTCTTATCAGGTCAAAATGGTTCTTTACCATCCATTCAACACCGCATCTCCCTCCGGCCTCTTCATCACCGGTAGCAAGGAGTATGATATCCCTCCTGGATTTGAAACCGCTTCTCTTTAACAAGCAAAGTACCATCAATTCAATTACACCAAAATATTTGCAATCAAAAGCACCCCTGCCCCATATCTCTCCATCTTGCACCTTCCCTGAAAGCGGAGGGTGTAACCACTTATCTTCCTCAGCAGGAACCACATCGATATGGTGCAATAGAAGAAGAGGTGCTAAACTTCCATCCCCTTTGTATCTTGCAACGATATTGCCTCTGCCTTTTTCAGACTCTAAAATTACAGAATCGAAACCCTCTTTTTTTAGTATCTCCTTTAAAAATAGGGCACCCTCTATCTCATTTCCAGGCGGGTTTGTCGTATCTATTTGAATGTATTGACTGAGGATTTTCGTAGCCTCTTCTATTATCTCATCCCAATGGATCTCATTTTTCTCCATATAACCTTACCCTATAAATATAGCCAGGTGTAATTGTTTATTCTATTCCTGTAATGCTAAAATCTTCTGATTAAAATTCTTGATTTCTATTTCAACCCAGTCCATCTCTGTTTTGATCTGCTCCTTTACACCTGTAAGCCCTAGATTCCCTGTTGCACCGATATGTTTTCGAGAGAGGATATTCATTTTGCATTCCGCAGTCTCTATCTTATCCAGGTTCAAAGCGACCTCTCTGTATGCGTCTCTAAACGGCATACCTTTCTTAACCAGGTCCAATGCTCTATCGGTCGCAAATATCTCCGGAGTACATGACTTCTCTAAAACATCCTCATTTACTTTCAACTGTGAGAAAACGAGATCACAGACTTTGATAGAAGAATCAACGATATCCATGCCCTTCAATAACGGGGCCTTCGTTTCTTGAAAGTCTCGGTTATATCCGCTGGGAAGTGCTTCTATAATCGAAGTAACCTGAAAGAGATAGGAGAGAATCGTGGAGGTCTTTGCCCTTATCAGCTCCATTACCGCAGGGTTTCTCTTTTGCGGCATGATACTGCTTCCACAGCAAAACTCTTGAGGAAGATTAAAATAATTAAACTCTCTGGTGTTAAAAAGAATAATATCAGAAGCCACCTTGCTGAGATCCAACATGACCTGGGAAAGAGAGAACAGGACGATTGATTCTGTCTTTCCACGGCTGTTGTTTGCATATAGTACATTATTTTGCACCTTCTCAAAACCCAGAAGATCAGATGTGTATTGCCTGTCGATATCCAAGGGTACTCCGTAACTTGCGGCCGAACCGAGAGGGCATTGATTATTTATATTATAGGCGGTCTTTATAACCAGTATATCGTCCAATATGGATTCTAACAAAGCGGATGCCCATAAACCAACTGAAGATGGCATGGCCGGTTGTGTATGGGTACGGCCAGGCATGATAACCCCTTTATTTTTATTACTGAATTCCCAAAGTGTCAGACATAAATTCAAAATATTCTTTAGAATCTCCAGGAGTTTCTCCTTCGTATAAAGCCTCAAGTCAACAATAACCTGATCATTTCGTGAGCGGGCTGTGTGCAGTTTTTTCCCCAGGTCCCCCAATCGGTCGGTCAAGTGGTTTTCCACTTTCGTATGAACGTCCTCATCCTCTATGTATATAACAAACTTGCCTTCATCGAATAATCGTAATATCTCTTTAAATATACCTTTAAGTTTTGCCAGCTCATCCTCACTCAATATCCCTATCTTTGTAAGCATCATAGCGTGGGCTATGCTTCCTAACACATCCATCTTCACAAGCTTCTGGTCGAGTAAAAAGTCATCCCCAACTGTAAAATTCTCTATCTCTTCATTTAAGATATAACCCTTTTCCCATAGCTTTGCCAATTTTTTCTACCTCACTGTAATGCTCGTTTATCCGTTAATTTTTCATTCCTCTTTGCCAATATCTCAAAAGGCATTCCCAAGACATGGGCAGTATCGGAACACATCCGCTGATCAAACCCACCGGTCTTGATTGACCTTATATCCGGACAGAACAGCCCTGTATCGCTCTCCCTCTCTAATATATCAATATTCCCTTTGTATAGTTTGATCTTATACTTTCCATTTACTACCTTTTGGGATTGTTCAATAAAGGCATCCAGGTCCATTTTCAACGGGTGGTATGCCATGCCATGGTATATAAGGTATGCCCATCTTTGGTCAACCATTCCCTTAAAAGGGATTTCATCTTTTGTGAGACAGAACTGTTCCAAATCTCTATGAAGCTTCAGGATAATCGTAGCGCCAGGGGCCTCGTATATTTCCCTGCTCTTAAGGTCCATAATCCCGTCTTCAAACATATCGATCTTTCCAATCGCATTTTCTCCGCCGATTTCATTGAGCCTGGGCACAATTTCTCCAAGGGACATTTCTTTACCATTTAAGGCTACAGGTATACCCTTCATAAAATTCAACTCTAAGATGATCGCCTTATCCGGTGCCGACTCCGGAGGTTTATACCACATCCATATATCATCCGGTAATTCCTGGTTCAAATCAATTGCCCCACTGGCTATGGACCTGCACCACATCGTCTTATCATCTCCACCGGAAATCTGCTCTGTTACGGGTACACCCCAATGGATACACAGCTCCTTCTCTTCCAGTCTCGTCAAATCAAAATCCCTTACAGGGACAAGTATTTTCATGTCGGGGGCAAATGTTTTGAATACATTGTGCATCCTGTATTGATCATTCCCTTTACCACTGGACCCTTCCATAATCGCATCACAGTTATTGGCAACGGCTATTTCCGCTACTTTTCTTGCGATTAACTGACGGGTCATAGAGGTGGACACAGGGTACCCAAGGTAGTTCGAATTTGCCTGGATTGCCCTTGCAATCCACTTCTCTGTAAATTCCTCTTTTGCTTCTATCCATATCTGCTGGATACCCAATTGAGATGCCTTTTCCTTGCTCTCTTCAATCTCATCCTCTCCTTGACCTACATCCACGGTTATAGGGATAATCTCTTTTGCCCTATACTTCCTTTTCAATAGTTCAACCCCCAGGGCTGAATCCAAACCTCCCGAATAAGCGATAGCAACTCTATTTACAACCGGTGTCTTCGTTGATTCGACCTTGTTTAATATGGCTTTTATATCCATTCGTTTTTTTAACCTCCTTTTATTTCCAGTATGGTTTCTGGATTTTTGATCAACATCTTCTCAAATTGAGACCTTGTGATTCCCTCTTTTGACAACAACCTTACAAACTCCTTCAAACACTCGCTAGGGCCAGGGTTTTTTGTCTGTCCAGCATCAGAACTCAGGATACAATGGTCTGCACCTACCTCATTAATCTTATCTACCATCTCATCCAAGGGGTAATCATCCTCATTGTCTCTATCATGGTACATTATATAACAATGCTCTATATATGCCCCCTTTCTCGCCAATTCTTTTTGAACCCTCAATGGCATTGCTATATCTTTTTGATTGGGATGGGTCACAATTACTTTAATACCTTCTTTCAACGCCTCCGATACCAGAACCTCTGTCTCCTCCCAGGAAAGATGCCCTGTAGCAATAATACAGTTCATCTTCTTAATCATCTTTAACACCCTTACACACTTGTCAAATAAGATATTGTTCCAGTCGGTTACTCTCACAGCCTTCAACTCTGTCTTAATACGGGGTTTAAATTCCGGATCTTTCACCCACTCAGGAGGAATTTCATAATTACTGTAGTTATGTCTAAGATGATTTTCTGCATGGATGGTTGGAAACCATACGATAATCGGAAGGTTCCTGGACATTATCGATGAAGCATAAATTGCACTCGGATTAAATCCCCCCATAAAGTAATTCATCGTAATAGAGCCAAACAACTTCAAGTGATGATCCATATCTTTAGAACCGACAATTTCAGTAATTGTTGGAAAACTATGAGATTTTAAGACAATCCCCGCAATATTGCCTTCCTCTTCTTGTATTAACTGTTGAACATTATACTTGCGGGGCAGAATATCAGGGCCAATGTGAAAGTGAAGATCGTACGAATATTTTATCATATAATCTATATCATCATCTCGCATACAACTCTCCCGTGGAAGAAACTTCCTTTTGTATGATAACTCGTCCATTCTTTATTATATAAGGTATGATCTCCTGGCCACTTATTGTTCCTCTCTTGGTAGTGGAATTGGTTATCAGTAAATCGGCCTGTTTCCCTAAACCTATCCCATAATTCAACCCCATTAATCTCGCACCATTCAACGATGCCATATCGAATAAATTTTGCACATCTTCTACACCACTCATCCGGGTAGTAGTTGCTAAAATATGCATCTCTCTTATCATACTTCCATTACCCAGTGGATAGAAGATATCCCTTATATTGTCCGTACCCAATGCCACATTAACACCCTTTTCGAGCAATTCTTTTGCCCTGGTTATACTGTTATACGGACGCGAACCTTTAGGGCCGGGGAAGCGGGTTATGAGATTACAACTGGGGGTGATGATAACATTTATATCCGCATCTTTCAGTCTTTCCATTATCCCATCCGCTATTTCATCTTTGACCTTGGAAAGGGATATGCAATGGGTAGCCGAAACCCTTCCACAGTAGTTCTCTTTTATTGTTTTTTCCACCAGATATGGCAACATGAAATCTTCAGGATTGTTGGATTCATCTATCTGCACATCCAGCTCTTTATCATATTTTTTTGCCATTTCAAACAGCATATCAATGTGCCTCTCTCGGTCTCTCCTTGTTTTCTCTATCAAGGGAAGCCCGCCTAATAAATCGGCACCTTCATTTAAGGCCTGTTCCAGTAAATCCCTTGCCCCGGAATTTAAAACCCCTTCTTGAGGAAAGGCACATATCTCTATATGAACGAAATCAACAAACTCCTTCTTTAATGCGCAAAGTGCTTTTAGAGGGGAGAGCTTTGCCGTTAAATCAACATCAACCTGGGTTCTTATGGCTGTAGTGCCTTGCTCTACAAGCTCTTTTATTACCCTGCTCGCCCTCTCTTTAATACTTGCAATCGTATAGTCTTCTTTGAACCCCCTTATCAGTCTTCTGTTTTCCTCTAATGTACCTCCAAACTGAGAGGGCCTCATTTGAGAAATAAGGTCTGCTTTATCAAGATGGGTATGGGAGTTTACAAAACCTGGAATTACAAGGCAGCCTTTAGCGTCTACCTCTTTTTGCGTGGAGACTTTCTCTTGCATCTCCCCAACACATTTAATCACTCCATCTTTTATGCAAATATCAACCGGCAGTGTATCGTCTCTTAATCTGGCATTTCTGATAATCAGGTCATACGCCATTTGTGAATCTCTTTTTTGTCTTCATAGTTTTTCTCTCTTTTGAAGAAGTACTCTGTCGACGGTTTCCTCTTCTTCAAGCATAACCCTTACCATCTCTTCCTTAGATGTTGAGATGTTTTTCCCGACATAATCCGCCTGGATGGGAAGCTCTCTGTGCCCTCTATCGATTAGAACCGCCAATTGAATAAACTCAGGACGCCCAACGCTCATCAAGCCATCCAGTGCAGCCCTGGTGCTCCTTCCTGTATGTAACACATCATCTACCAGGATTACTCTCTTATCCATAATTGAAAAAGGAATATCCGTTTTATGGATAATGGGCTGATCCGAGTTGGTTCGAAGATCGTCTCTGTAAAGGGTAATGTCGAGTACTCCTACAGGAATATCTGCCACTTTAATCTGGCGTATAGATGTAGCGATTCGCCTGGCTATATAAACACCCCTTGTCCGAATCCCAATAAGTACCAGGTTCTCGATCTCCTTGTTCCTCTCGATGATTTCATGGGATATACGAATCAGTGCCTGTTCTATTTCAGCCTTGTCCATTATCTCTTTTTTGTCTTTATGTGTCACGTCTTACTCCTATAAAAGTTATCAGAGATCATTAATTAGTGCCCATCCATAAATGGCCCTTTTGCCCAATCTCTGCGTCAGGCTCAGATTTTAATCCTCGAAATATGCCAATATATTCCTGCGGTTAAAATCTTCGCCTTCCTTGACCTTGAACAAAATTGCTCATTTCTGGATAGACACTAATGAACTGAAGACTTGTCGATTCTTTATCCTGTAACATTCTTAAAAGAGTTTCTCCGGATTTGCGGTTAGTATATCAAATCCCCAATCCTTTTCCATCTTGGACTGTGCTTGAATTTATCCCAGGACCAGTAAATAATGAATGCCTTACCTTTTACTTCTTTCAGATTAACAACCCCCCAGTAGCGACTGTCATAACTCTCATCCCTGTTATCCCCCATTACAAAAAGAGAGTCCTGGGGTATGATCACCGGGCCATAATTGTCCCGCGGCTGGATATCCTTTGGAAAGATTCTATCATCACTATTTACCGCATTGGGACTATCTAATAATGAACCATTAATATATAGCTTTTTGTCTATAATTTCAAGCTTATCACCTTCTATACCGACAACCCTCTTTATGAAGTCCTTTTTTCTATCGACAGGCCAGATAAATACGATTATATCACCTTTTTGTGGCTTCTTAAAGGGTAATATTTTTGTATTGGTAAAAGGGATATTTGTTCCATAAATGAATTTATTAACCAAAATATGATCACCAACCTGTAATGTTGGCTTCATGGAGCCGGAAGGAATCTTAAAGGCCTGGATTACAAATGCCCTGATTGTGAAAGCCAGAATAACGGCAAATAAAATTGCCTCCACCCACTCTCTAATTACAGACTTTTTTTTCATTAACACCCCTTTCTATGATCAGGCCTTTAATATCGCCAGGAAGGCCTCTTGCGGAATATGGACCTTTCCGATCTGTTTCATCCTCTTTTTACCCACTTTCTGTTTTTCTAGGAGCTTTCTTTTTCTTGTAACATCTCCTCCGTAACACTTAACGATAACATTCTTTCTTAAAGGCCTGATGCTCTCTCTTGCTATGATTTTATTGCCGATTGCCCCTTGAATGACTACTTCAAACATTTGACGCGGTATGATATCCTTCATCTTAGAAACGAGATTCTTTGCTCTAAAATATGCATTGCCCTTGTGGATAATCAAGGAAAGCGCATCTATAATCTCTCCGTTAATAAGTATGTCCAATTTAATCATATCGGCCTTTCGAAATTCGAGGTACTCATAATCAAAAGAGGCATACCCACGACTTGCAGACTTTAATCGATCATAAAAATCAAATACGATCTCATTCAAAGGGAGCTCATAGTTTAAAACGACCCTCTCCTGATTAAGATATCTGATTTCCTTCTGTATACCACGCTTCTCCTCGCACAGCTTTAATACGGGCCCTATATAATTACTGGGAAGATAAATAACGGCCAACACATATGGCTCGCTGATAAAGTCAATATTCTGTGGTGGGGGAAGCTTTGATGGGTTATCTATATCCAACACCCTTTTGTCTGTTGTGGTTATTTTATAGACGACATTCGGTGCACTGGTAATCAGGTTGACACCATACTCTCTCTCAAGACGTTCCTGGATAATCTCCATATGCAAGAGCCCCAGAAAACCACAACGGAATCCAAATCCCAATGCCATAGATGTCTCAGGCTCATATATAAAAGAGGAATCATTTAACTGCAGTTTTTCAAGTGCATTCCTGAGGACATCAAACTGTGCAGGTGCAGCTGGATATAAACCACTAAAGACCATGGGTTTCATGACCCTGAAGCCAGGGAAACGGGTATCCGTAGGGTTTTCCAGCTCGGTTATCGTATCTCCTATCCTTGTATCTTTAACCTCTTTAATCCCCGCTATCACAAAGCCCACATCTCCGACTGAGAGCCTTGAAACCTCAACCATATCAGGTGAGAATACACCAACTCTCGTAACCTCAAAGACCTTACCTGAGGACATCATCTTTATATTCATTCCTTTTCTTATTGTCCCGTCAAACACCCGAATCAGAACTACAGCGCCCTGATAGGAATCAAACCATGAATCAAAGATAAGGGCCTTTAAGGGGGCTCCTTCGCTTCCCTTAGGTGGCGGAATCTTTTGCATAATCGCTTCAAAGACCTCCCTTATCCCAATACCCTCTTTCGCACTTATCAAGATCGCATCACTTGCTTCTATACCGATAACATCCTCAATCTCTCTTTTTACCTTGTCTGGATCCGCGCTGGGGAGATCTATTTTATTTATAACCGGTAAAACCACTAAATCAAAATCATAGGCCATGTAAACATTCGCCAGAGTTTGGGCTTCAACCCCTTGAGAGGCATCCACAACCAGTACTGCCCCTTCACAGGCAGCAAGACTACGAGAGACTTCATAACTGAAATCCACATGCCCGGGAGTATCGATTAGATTCAGGATATAATCCTCACCATCATCGGCACTGTAAGGCAGTCTAACTGTCTGGGCCTTGATCGTAATCCCCCTCTCTCTCTCTAAGTCCATCTTATCAAGGAATTGAGGGACTATCCCCTTTTGGCCAAGCACACCTGTAACCTCAATAAACCGATCCGCAAGGGTGGATTTACCATGGTCTATATGTGCGATAATGGAAAAATTTCTGATTCGCTTTTGTTCTCTTACCATTTTAGATTGAATAAACCCCGTTAAATAGAGATTACCTAACGGGGTAAACTATATTATTAATATTATCCATGTCAAAGAAAAAGAGGTTACTTGTACTACCTTGAAACTTATCTATTATATGTACACTAAATTTAGGTAAAATTCAAGGGGCATTTGATCTTTTTACAAACATCATCTTTCCCATGATTACATATAACTGTTTATTACAGTTTATCCTGAAATATCTCTTGAAAATACCTATATTAAGCTTTAATAAGTTGGATAGCCTAAAAATTTCCCGCGTATTTTCACTGAAAAGATAATTTTTCGTATTATTTTAGCCTTATGAAACAGAAAGCACTAACCAAGATTTCTAAGACTACAAAGGGAGCGCATGATAAGAAAAAGAAATAAAGAAGAAGAAAGCAAGCGTAAATTTTTCTTGACAATAATTTAAATTTACTATATGGTTCTATTTAGTGAATGCAGACTTTATTAAGCCTTCCTAAAAATATATCCAAAAATAACTAATTTCATTAGAGGCCTTGAAAGCAACTCAAAACTCACCTCTGGGGAGATTCCCACTAAAGATATAACCCTATACTATTAGAAAATTACTTATTGATGTAAGTTATTTATGTCAGATGCGGTTTATCTAACTTTACTTAAGTACCTTGAGGGAAGGAAGATATAGTATTTGAGATTAATGCTTCCTGTTTAACCCCTATGTGAAATGGCATTTGAATGAAAAAGATATAACCCCCTGTTTTTTAGGGCATTAATAACATAGCAAAAGGAGAAAAAAGTGGGTCTTAACCTAAAGGATCTTAAAGAAAAAAAGAGCGGTGAATTGACGAATCTAGCGAGACAACTGAATGTAGAAAGTGCCAGTTGCCTGAGTAAACAAGAACTGATATTTGCCATATTACAAGCAGAGACAGATAAAAACGGGTTGATATACGGAGAAGGAGTTCTGGAGACCCTGCCCGACGGCTTTGGTTTTTTACGTGCTCCTGACTATAGTTATTTACCAGGGCCTGACGATATATATATTTCACCTTCACAGATTAGAAGGTTTAACCTCTTGACTGGAGACACTGTCTCTGGGCAGATAAGGCCACCAAAAGATAGTGAAAGATACTTTGCACTTCTTAAAGTAGAGTCTGTCAACTTTGAAGATCCTGAATCCTCCAGGGAGAAGATCCTTTTCGATAATTTGGTCCCTCTTTATCCCGAAGAAAAACTCAATTTGGAGAAAGAACCGGGAAACCTCTCCACAAGAATAATGGACCTATTAACCCCTATTGGAAAAGGACAAAGAGGATTGATTGTTTCACCTCCAAGAGCTGGAAAGACAATGCTTCTTCAAAGTATTGCCAACGCAATTACAAAAAATCACAAGGATATAATCCTCATCGTTCTTTTGATAGATGAACGCCCAGAAGAAGTGACGGATATGCAGCGTTCTGTAGATGGGGAAGTCGTCAGCTCCACTTTTGATGAACCGGCTCATAGACATGTACAGGTTGCTGAGATGATAATCGAGAAAGCAAAAAGACTCGTTGAACATAGAAAGGACGTTGTTATTCTATTGGACAGCATCACAAGACTGGCCAGGGCTCATAATGCTGTTGTACCTCCAAGTGGTAAAGTTCTATCAGGAGGAGTAGACTCCAGCGCCCTCCACCGTCCAAAGCGATTCTTTGGAGCTGCCAGGAATATTGAGGAAGGGGGAAGCCTCACGATTATTGCAACAGCCTTGATCGATACAGGCAGCAGGATGGATGAGGTAATCTTCGAAGAGTTTAAAGGTACTGGCAACATGGAGATTCATTTAGATAGAAAGTTAAGCGACAGAAGAGTATTTCCAGCCATTGATATCAATCGTTCCGGCACAAGAAAAGAGGAGCTTCTCACGTCCCAAGAAGTTTTAAACAGAATATGGATCCTTAGAAAGGTACTTCAACCATTGAACTCGATTGATGCAATGGGGTTTCTTATAGAAAAGATCTCAGAAACTAAGACAAATAAAGAATTTTTAGATTCTATGAATAAGTAAATTCTAAAAACTCACCATATTATTTCCTCTTGTAAAATAGGGTTAAATTTGTTAAAATTTATACATTTGAATGCGTTGATAACTTCTTCAACGCAGATGACTCTTGTGCATAAATCGATGCGGAAAGGAGTGTAGAATGAAAAAAGGTATTCACCCTGAATATTTTTCAACAACAATAAGATGTGCATGCGGAAGTATAATTGAGACAAAATCAACAAAGAAAGATCAAGCAGTGGAGATATGTTCCAAATGTCATCCATTCTTTACAGGGAAGCAAAAACTTGTGGATTCTGAAGGGCGAGTGGAGAGATTTAAAAAGAAGTATGGTTTAGAGTAAGATAAATAAAAGATGGAAACCCTCGAAGAATACTCATTTTGTTTAAGGTCAAAGAAGGGAAAAATGTCCAGAAGGTGATATGAACTGTGGCCAAAGAGAGGAAGTAATAAGAAAATTCAAAAATCTACAGAGAAGTAAAAACCATGTTCCAGGAACTCGAAACCGTTGAAACAAGATACGAAGAATTAGACATACTTCTTAGCAATCCTGAAGTTGTAAAGGATCATGTAAGGTGTCAACAGATTAGCAAGGAGCATTCAAGTCTGACCGAAATCATCGAATCTTTTCGTAATTACAAAAGGATCAATAATGAAATAGAGAATAGCAAAGAATTACTTAACGAGGATGATGAAGAGATCAGAGAACTGGCCAAAGCAGAGATATCTGCTCTACAACAAGAGCTTACTGAGCAAAAGAATCGGCTAAAATTTCTTTTAATTCCCAAAGACCCCAATGACAAAAAGAATATTTTTTTAGAAATCAGGGCAGGGACAGGAGGAGAAGAGGCCAGTCTATTTGTGGCAGACTTGTTTAGGATGTATTGTAAGTATGCAGAGATGAACAATTGGAAAGTTGATATAGTAGTACGAAATCACACCGGAATAGGCGGTTTTAAAGAGATTATCTCTTTAATAGAGGGAAAAGGTGTTTACAGTAAGTTAAAATATGAAAGCGGTGTCCACCGTGTACAGAGAGTCCCAACTACTGAATCACAAGGAAGGATCCATACTTCTGCTGTAACAGTTGCGATTCTTCCAGATGCCGACGACATAGAAGTTCAGTTAAATACAAATGATCTGAAGATAGACGTCTTTCGCTCTTCAGGACCGGGGGGACAAAGTGTAAATACCACTGACTCTGCAGTCCGAATAACCCACCTCCCAACCGGCTTAATGGTTACCTGTCAGGATGAAAAATCACAGCATAAAAATAAAGCGAAGGCATTAAGAGTACTAAAAGCTCGGCTATTAGACAAATTCAACGAAGAGCAAAGGTCAGAGATATCTGAGAACCGGAAAAACCAGGTAGGTAGTGGAGATAGAAGTGAAAGAATCAGAACCTATAATTTCCCTCAAGGAAGAATTACTGACCACCGAATTGGCCTTACCCTTTACAAGTTAGATAGAATTATGGAGGGGAATATTGACGAGATTATTGATGCCTTAATCGCCTACTATCAGGCTGAAGCATTAAAATCCGGATAATCACACCTCCTCGATGAATCTCCCCACCCCCCCCTTTTTTTAATATAAATCTAATCTCCTGTGACTCTTTTGCCGAATAATAATAAGGATATATTTTTTGAACGATAGTATCTGGACTATCTTACGATTGCTCAACTGGACAACCCAATACTTTGATAAAAACGGCATTGAAAACCCCAGGCTGAATGCCGAGGTCTTATTGGCTCACTCTTTGAATACGAACCGAATCGGTTTGTACCTTAACCATGATAAACCCCTTAAAAAAAGTGAGCTCAGAGAATACAAGAGGCTTATAAGAAGAAGAATAAAAAGGGAACCTTTACAGTATATTACAGGAGTTCAAGAATTCTGGTCATTAAAGTTCAAAGTAAAAAAAGGAGTACTGATCCCTCGCCCTGAAACCGAAATCTTGATTGAAGAGGTTCTCAGAATAATTCCACAGATTGAACTGCCAGGTAAGACAATTAAAATCCTGGATCTTGCAACGGGGACCGGGGCAATAGCCATTACCCTTGCCAAAGAACTTAAGGAAGTTTCAATCGTTGCAACAGATATTTCAGACATAGCCATAAAGGTTGCCAAAGAAAATGCAAAACTCCATGGAGTACAAAAGCATATAACCTTTTTAAAGGGAGACATATTTCACCCATTACAAGAAAAGGTCGAGTTTTTCAATCTTATCGTATCCAATCCACCTTATATCCCAAGAGGGGATATTAAAGACCTTCAGCCAGAGGTTAAGGGCTTCGAACCGAAAATTGCCCTGGATGGAGATAAAGACGGTCTCAGTTTTTACCGGCGGATATTACCACAGGTTGACAAGTATTTAATGAATGATGGTTGGTTGATTCTGGAGGTTGGCAAAGGGCAGGCCCATAAGGTAGCTAAACTTATTGAGGACTGTGGGGAATTTCATCTGACATCAATCGTAAAAGATTTTTCAGAGATTGAAAGGGTGGTAACTGCCCAAAAAAGTTCGGGGAGATAATGGAAAAGATAATAATAAAAGGTGAGAAAAGATTAAAGGGAGAAGTCGAGATTAGCGGTTCCAAGAATGCCGCACTTCCAATCCTTACAGCTTCCATTCTTACACAAGGTTGGAATACCTTTTCAAATGTTCCAGCCCTTAGGGATATCGAGACAATCAAAAAACTACTTAAGGGGATTGGTATAAAGATCGAAGAAGGGGAAAGTGTAAAAATCAACGCGGATGGTTTAAACAATTATGAAGCATCGTATGATCTGGTCAAGACGATGCGAGCTTCTGTCCTTGTTTTGGGTCCTTTGCTTGCCAGATTAAAAAGGGCTAGAGTTTCTTTACCCGGAGGGTGCGCTATTGGCGCAAGACCCATAAACCTTCATTTAAACGGATTGGCTAAAATGGGGGCAAAGATTGAGCTTAAGCATGGATATGTGGAAGCAAAAGCAAAAAAACTCAAGGGAGCTCCTATATTTTTCGAAATCCCAACGGTTACAGGCACGGAAAATCTTATGATGGCGGCAACTTTAGCTGAAGGTGTGACAACGCTGGAGAATGCTGCCCGTGAACCGGAAGTGATTGAACTGGCCTCTGTTTTGAAAAAGATGGGAGCGAATATTAAGGGAGAAGGAACAGAGATTATAACCATAGAAGGCGTAAAGGAACTAAAATCTACCGACCATACAATTATCCCGGATCGAATAGAAGCAGGGACATTTATGACTGCTGCCGGAATAACCGGGGGTAATATCAAGATTAAAAACTGTAATATAAACCTTCTTGACTCCGTAACTCGTAAGCTCGAAGAAGCGGGGATGGAGATATCCTATAAAGACAATGGGATCATCGCAAAAGGAAACAGACCCATAAGAAGTGTTGATATAAAAACATTGCCCTACCCTGGTTTCCCGACAGACATGCAGGCTCAGATGATGGCATTTATGTGTTTTGCCAATGGTACAAGCGTAATTTCTGAGACAATCTTTGAAAACCGGTTCATGCATGTAAGTGAACTACGAAGGATAGGCGCAGATATTAGAATAGAAGGACATAATGCTATTGTAAAAGGCGTACCCGATCTAAGTGGCGCTCCTGTTATGGCCACTGACCTGAGGGCCAGTGCCTGTCTAATATTAGCCGGCCTTGCTGCAAAAGGGAAAACTGAAATATCAAGAGTCTACCATATAGACAGGGGATATGAACGCATCGTAGAAAAACTATCGAAATTAGGAGCAGATATAAAAAGAGTTGCAGATTAAACTTCAGGGGCTTTTAAATGTTTAAGATACTTATCGTAGATGATGAACCCAATATGCTTGAGTTTTTAGAGATAATGCTGAAGAAAGAGGGGTACGATATTACATGTACAACAAGTGGCAAAGAATCAATAAAATTCTGTAAAGAAACTCACTATGACATGGTAATCTCAGATATAATGATGCCACAGGTTACAGGTTTGGATGTTCTCCATCAAGTCAAAGAGATAAGCCCTGAAACTGCTATCATATTAATCACCGCCTATGCGACGATGGAAACGGCCATCCAGGCCATGAAAGAAGGGGCATTTGATTATATTTCCAAGCCATTCAAGGTAGATGAAATAAAAACAGTCATTAAAAATGCATTGGTAAGGAAAGAGCAGAAAAAGGAAGGTATATCCCACGAAAGTGAGGTCGGTTATAAATTTGGCGATATTAATCTAATTGGAAAGACAAAGGAGATGATGAAGGTCTACGACCTTATCCAAAAGGTCTCAATGACCAATTCAAATACATTGATCTATGGAGAGAGTGGGACAGGAAAAGAGTTGGTAGCCAAATCCATCCATTATAATAGCGCACGAAAAAACTTTCCCTTAATTATTATTAACTGCGGTGGTATCCCGGAAACATTGCTGGAAAGTGAACTTTTTGGTTATAAAAAAGGCTCCTTTACCGGTGCTACTTACGATAAAGCAGGATTGTTCGAAGCTGCCCATAGAGGAACAATCTTTTTAGATGAAGTGGGAGACCTTCCTTTGCCCACACAGGTTAAACTTTTAAGGGTAGTTCAAGAGAAGACTTTTAAACCAGTAGGTGGGGTTGAAGAAAAGGCCGTTGATGCTAGAATTATCACAGCTACAAATAAGGATTTGGAAGAGAGGGTTATCCAGGGAGAGTTCAGAGAAGATCTATTCTATCGTTTAAATGTAATCCAGATCAGAATCCCCCCCCTAAGAGAAAGGAAAGAGGATATACCAGTCCTGGCAAATTACTTCTTAGAAAAACACTCAAATGAACTCAATAAAGATATTAAGAATATATCGTCTTATGCAATGGAAGCCCTTTTGGGTTATAATTTCCCAGGAAATGTAAGGGAACTCGAGACCATTATAGAGAGAAGTGTTGCTTTAGAGTCTTCAAATATAGTTCTACCCGAAAGTCTGACTCTTGCTACATTTAAAAAAGACCAAAGAAGAGCGAGTAAAGAAATAAAGATAGAAATTCCCGATGAAGGGTTAGACCTTGAAGGGGTAATCGAAAATTTAGAAAAGGATATTCTAATAAAAGCCCTTAATCGGACTCATGGGTCAAAGAAGCAGGCAGCAAAACTCATGAATATCAGTTTTAGATCAATGAGATACAAACTGGAGAAATATGGGATAAATTTTACGGATGAAGAATTCTAGGCAAAGTTTGAATACAAAGATTAAAAACCAAGGAGAGCATAACCAAAAGGAGTTGTTGAATCAGCTTAATTGGTTAATGTTCTTTAGAGTAATCGTCAGTACTTTAATGCTGAGTTCCTCTATATTACTCCAAATAAAAAAAATACCATCTCCACTAACCCCTTTCCTAACGAATATAAATGTATATATCATTATTATTACCATTTTCTTTCTGACTTTTATTTATGCCATTACAATAAAAAAGATAAAAAACCTCACAGCTTTTGCCTATATACAAATAACTCTCGATACATTCCTTATAACATTCTTGATTTATTCAACGGGTGGCAAGGATAGTATGTTCAGTTTTTTATATACTATTTCCATTATTACTGCCAGCATCCTATTATATAGAAAAGGTGGGTTTTATATTGCCTCGGTATGCAGTATCTTATACGGGGGCTTCTTGGATATCGAGTTCTATGGAATGATACCCAGTCCAAGTAAGCCTTTTTTAGATAAGGACTATAATAGTACCGACCTGTTCTTCACAATTCTGATAAACATTATAGCCTTTTATCTGGTTGCCTACTTAAGCAGTTTACTTTCAAGACAGGTTCTCGTTTCGAGAAAGGAATTAAAAAAGAAACAGCTTGATTTTGATCAACTCGAGGCTTTTAATAGAAACATAGTAATGAGTATTAATAGTGGCTTATTAACCACAGATATAGAAGGGAGGATAACCTTTTTCAATAAAGCAGCCGAGGAAATCACCGGCTATGGCTTCTCTGATGTCTACAACACTATAGCCGAAGATACATTTCCCTTTTTAAAAGACAAAAAGGATGGGGCTATAGAACCATTAACTTATAAAGACATGCATTCCCTTCGTTATGAAAGCCAATTCAAAAAACAAAATGGCGATACATTGTACCTGGGTTTCTCCACATCTCTTCTAAAGGATACTATGGAAAAAGATATTGGAAAAATAATAATATTTCAGGATCTAACCATGTTCAAGGAGATGGAAGACCATATTAAGCTCGTTGATAGATTAGCAGCAGTAGGTCGATTATCAGCAGGGATAGCCCATGAGATGAGGAATCCATTGGCTTCTGTAAGTGGTTCCATTCAGGTTTTGAAAGAAGAATTACAACTGGAAGGTCAACAACAACGCTTGATGGATATTGCTATAAATGAGACAGACCGATTGGACTCACTAATTACAGATTTCATGCTATTTGCTCAACCGGGCCTGGGAAAGAAGGAGGATGTAGTTATTACCAAAGTTATTGGAGATACACTGAACGATATTACAAATAGCCATGAGTGGAATAATGATATTGAGGTTCGCTGGGACATATCCAGCCATATTAAAGTAGAAGCCGATCCCAAACAGTTAAGGCATGTGTTTTGGAACATCTTCATCAATGCAGTCCAGGCAATGCCGGAAGGTGGAGAGTTGCTGATAAAAGTTAGGGATTTAGACTCTACGAATAACATTTTGCAAAAAATGACCGAATCTTTGGAGATCGTCATCGCTGATACGGGCTGCGGAATACCAGAAGAAAACCTTGATAATATATTTGACCCCTTCTTTACTACCAGGGATAGAGGTACTGGAATGGGGCTTGCTATCGCATATAGGATAATAGAGAGTTACAATGGAAAGATCGTTGTAAAAAGTGAGCCCGGAAGAAGAACGAGTTTTAGCATCTATCTGCCGATAGCCTCCTTATAGGGTGGATATCTCACCCAATGTTCCCCTCTCAATTAACATATGTGTAAATGGTCTTGATTATTATAAGACCACCAATATTCATCTAGTCGCCGGCCCATTCTATTTACGCTGGTAATTTTTCCTGGCAATAAGAGAGTGGAATTTTCTTGACCTAAATATATGGTATATGATATATAATTTAATAGTATAGGAATTTGCTTTTTTTGACAGGATGTACAAGATGATCAGGATATAAGAAGAGTAAAAAAAATCATGTTAATCCTGTCAAAAAAGTCCGCCCGAAGGGCG
>JAUXFK010000209.1 GCA_030623035.1 Deltaproteobacteria bacterium
AAATATCTCTTTAGTCAGCTTGAAATAGGTTCTGCTTTTCTCAAAGTGGTATATAAAAACGGCGGTATCTAAGCCTGATGGTCTCGTAAAAAGTCAAAAACCAAAACTGAGACCACGACATATAGCGGGCAATTATATTGGATACTACAGCATCTTGTGGTTAAAGTTTTTCCGGCGGACTTTTTGCGAGTCCATTAAACTTAATACGTAATCGTATTTAAGAATACGTGTACTATGGAAGGATTATATGTTTGTCATTGGATTACAGGGAAGTCCAAGAAAGGATGGAAACACAGGTCTTTTGCTCGATTCGTTTTTGAACGAGGCGAAAAGCGTAGGTGCCAGGATATGCAAAATCGAAGTGGCAAATGAAGATATAACTCCCTGCAAGGAGTGCGGCACGTGTGAAAAGGAGGGATTTTGTCCTGTTAATGATAATATGCAAAGAATTTATCCATTGCTTCGTCAGGCAGATATAGTTGTAATGGCTACTCCCATATTCTTCTATGGCCCTACAGCACAGTTAAAAGCCCTTATCGATCGGTCGCAGGCCCTATGGGCCAGGCGTTATATACATAAGCTCACCGATCCGGGTCAAAGATGGCGAAAGGGGTTTTTACTGGCCCTGGGAGCCACAAAGGGGAAAAACCTCTTTGAAGGTGTTAGCCTTACAGCAAAGTATTTCTTTGATGCCATAGGAGCCAGTTTTGAAGGAAGCCTTACGTATCGACAAATAGAGAAGCCAGGAGACATTAAAAAGCATCCAACAGCCATGACTGATACCAAAGAAAAGGCAAGTATGCTCATTGAACCCCTTATCAATAAGAAAAAGCTACTCTTTATCTGCAAAGAAAATGCCTGCCGTAGCCAGATGGCCGGCGCATTCGCCAGATATTATTCGGGTGATCGAGTTGAATCCGAAGATGCGGGTAGTATGCCTGCAGACGATATCAATCCTGTTATGGAAGAGGTTATGAAAGAAAAGGGTATTGACATGTCTTATCGAAAGCCAAAATCGATTGAGGAGGCTTTGGGCAATATAATTCCGGACATATTAATATCGATGGGCTGCGGGGATGAATGTCCATATCTCCCTGGCATAAAGCTCCAGGAATGGGATTTGCCGGATCCTTCTGATAAACCCATTGAGTATATGCGAGAGATCAGAGATGAGATCGAAGAAAGGGTTAGGAGGTTGGTTATAACCGGGTTATAAAATGAGTGTTTGAGGTGTTATGGGTATTTTACAGGTGAAAAGGAGGTAAGATGTAATGGATAATTATGTATGTTTGGTTTGTGGTTATGTTTATGATCCCGCTGAGGGAGATCCGGAAAATGGGGTAGAACCTGGAACAAAATTTGAAGATTTGCCTGATGATTGGACATGTCCTGTGTGCGGTGCATCGAAGGATCAGTTTGAAAAGGAATAGCCATAAAAAGTAAATACCAGGAGGAATATTGTAATGCAAAGGAGGTGAAAATGAAGCCATTAGAAGTAGCGAGGGATATTTATTCGGTTGGAGCGATCGACTGGAATATTAGGGATTTTCATGGATACTCTACTTATCAGGGAACGACCTACAATGCTTATTTGATCATCGATGATAAGATAACCCTGATTGATACTGTTAAAAGAGAATTTGCCGATGAGTTGCTAAATAATATCAGTGAAATCATAGATCCAAAAAAAATCGACTATGTAATCAGTAACCACACAGAGATGGACCATTCGGGTGCTCTGCCCAGGATTATGCACAGAATCGGAGAGGATAAACCTTTATTTTGCTCAAAATTAGGACATAAAAACCTCTCTCTTCACTTTCATGAGAAATGGAATTATAAACCGATGGAAAGTGGAGGAGAATTAAACCTCGGCAAAAAGAATCTGGTCTTTCTCGAAACCAGGATGCTCCACTGGCCTGATAGTATGTTTACATATGTCAAAGAGGAAAAACTCCTTTTATCCAGCGACGCGTTTGGGCAACATTATGCAGGGGCGGAAAGGTTTGATGATGAGATCGGAGATGCAATAATGCCCCACGCCCAAAAGTATTTTGCCAATATTTTGTTGCTGTATTCTCCCCTTATATTAAAACTTGTTAATAAGGTTACGGATATGGGTCTGGCAATCGACACGATATGCCCGGATCACGGCATCATCTGGCGGAAAGACCCGAACAAGATAATTCAAGCCTATGTTGAATGGAGTAAACAGAAGCCGAAGAAGAAGGCATTGGTGGTCTACGACACTATGTGGGAAAGTACGAGAAAGATGGCTGAGACCATAGTTGATGCCATCAATGATGAAGGGATAGAGGCCAAATCCATGCATCTGAGGTCCTGGCATCGGAGTGAAATAATGACCGAGGTTCTTGATGCAGGGGCTGTTATCGTAGGTTCTCCTACCATCAATAATGGGCTGTTTCCCACGGTAAGTGACTTTTTAACATATATGAAGGGCTTAAGACCGCAAAACAAAATAGGCGCAGCGTTTTGCTCCTATGGCTGGAGTGGCGAGGCAATGAACCTGATCAACAAGGAATTGGAATCCATGAAGTTTGAAATCGTTGATCCGGGTGTTAAGATACAATTTGTGCCTGATAAAGAAGGCTTGGAGGCTTGCAACAGACTTGGTAAAAAGATAGGACAGCGTCTATCTGATTTAAGCTGAGTACCTTAAAAAATTCTGTGAGTGGCTGGTTAATATGTAATTTTTCATTTTTTAGGATGAACGAATTGATTATGACATGTACTATTACTCTGTGTTTTGAATATTAGGAGGTAGACTTTATTTGGGAAGGGCAATTTGAAGCGGATACCGGTAGTTGATATTGCTGAATGTGTTGACTGTGGAGGGTGCATTGAGCTTTGTCCTGAGGTATTTAAAAAAAATGAGATGGGCTATATAGAGGTGGTTGCGCTTTCAAAATATCCGCAGTCAGCGATTCAAGAGGCTATCAATATTTGTCCGGCTGACTGTATGACATGGGAAGAGGTTTAAGGAGATACTGGTGAACAGAGAATGGAAGTGTACGGTTTGTGGTTATATCCATAAAGGAGAGGAGCCTCCTGATAAATGTCCTGTATGCGGTGCAATGAATTATCAGTTTATTCTATATGAGAAATTGCCCGAGACTCTCGAAAAAAGCATAAAAGAGGCATTTTCAGGGGAGTCAAAGGCATATGTGCGGAATCTGGCCTTTGCTGAAAAGGCTAAACAGGATGGCTTGCCCCAGATTGAAAAACTTTTTAAAGCTGTGGCTGAGGCCGAAAGAGTTCATGCCGCTGAGTATCTCAAGTATCTGGAAGGAGTAATTGGTGATACAGAGGATAATTTGAAGGCTGCCTTTGAAAATGAGATTAAGGCCAATACCGAAACATACCCTTCTCTTATCAAGGAGGCTTTCGATTTAAAAAGGGAGGATCTTGCTGCGAGTTTTTCTCGATCGAGAGACGTGGAAGAGAGACACAGCAAACTATATAAAGATGCTTTATCCTCAATGGTAATAGAAAAGGAAGTGGAGTATCTCGTATGTCAGGTCTGTGGATATGTCTTCGATGAAGATTTGCCAAAGCAGTGTCCTGTCTGCAGAGCAACGAGTGAAAACTTCAAGGCGATTGCTTGACATGATGAAAATAGAGTTCAAACCATAAAATCTCGTTAGCTTCTTAAGATGGATAAACAATTGCAAAAGTTGAAGGTCTTGAAAAAAAGATGAAAGGAGGCTTTAGTGATATACTTTTCTGGAAGTGAGATAATTGAAGTGGCGATACAGATAGAAAGAAACGGTCTTTCATTCTATCGATCCTTGGCTGAATCATTGGATCAGAAGGATGTTAAGGATCTTTTTACCTGTCTGGCAGCAGAGGAAGAAGAACACATAAAGAGCTTTCAGGCCCTTTATGACTCTTTTAAGGAATACAAACCCCATACTACAGACGAAGAGGAGTCTTATGCATATATCAAGTCGCTTTCTGATAGAAACGTCTTTACAAAGAAAGAGGGGATTGACGAAATAATTGAAAAGATAAAGGGTAAGGAGGATGCCCTGAATATGGCAATGGGATTTGAAAAGGATTCTATAATCTTTTTTACAGAGATAAAGGATCTTATTAAAGTGACAGATAAGGTGGCTATTGATGAACTCATTCGTCAAGAGAGAGGACATTTAAGGAAGTTAATTCATGCCGTATAATATGGGGGTAGTTACGATATTCTAAAGTACCAGTCACTTTTCAAGTTGTACAAAATTTTTTACAAAAATTAGATGCTATAAGCGAGGGGTTGACGCGTCAAAAGATTGTTTGAATTAAAGAAAAGGAGGATAATAATGGATTTAAAGGGAACTAAGACAGAAAAAAACATTTTAACTGCCTTTGCAGGTGAATCTCAGGCAAGAAACAGGTATACGTATTTTGCCAGCCAGGCAAAGAAGGAAGGTTTTGTTCAGATAGCGAATATCTTTTTAGAGACGGCCAATCAGGAAAAGGAACACGCCAAGAGGCTTTTCAAACTGCTTGAAGGAGGTGAGGTAGAGATTCAAGCTGCATTCCCTGCTGGTGTCATAGGCGAGACCGCAGAGAATCTCAAAGGGTCAGCAGCAGGGGAGAACCATGAATGGACAGATATGTATCCCTCCTTTGCGAGAGTGGCCAATGAGGAAGGCTTTGAAGATATAGCAAAGATATTCGAAACGATTGCAGTAGCAGAAAAGCAACATGAGAAAAGATATCTTGGTCTCCTGGCCAATGTGGTAGGAGGCACTGTATTCAAGAAGGATAAATCGGTTGTATGGCGCTGTCAAAATTGCGGATATACACATGAAGGGAATGAAGCGCCCGATATCTGCCCGGCCTGTGCCCATGAGCAGGCACATTTCGAACTCCTGACCGAGAACTGGTAATAAGAGGATGGACACTAAACTATTTGCAACAATTTAGCTTTTTAAAAAGAGTCGCTTCAACGGCAATCAAATTTTAATCCGTGTAAAACTCGCGTCCAAGTGAGCGTAAAGAAAGAACAGTATATCACCATTCAATTCAGTCGCTCCATTATTAACTATTTCAGACATTAAATGTGAGGTT
>JAUXFK010000055.1 GCA_030623035.1 Deltaproteobacteria bacterium
AACTCAAATGATTTGGGTGACTCTCCATGTGTATATCGCACTGCATATTAAAGTTATTATAGATATGCTCAAGTATGTCTTCAAGGCCACTATAAAGCATCGTTGTAGGAGTTCCTCCACCAATATAAAAAGAGGTTACTGCTCTGTTACCAACAATATCAGAGTAGAAATCAATCTCCTTCTTTATAGCAATCGAATATCTTCTTGCCATATCAGGGCTATAAATCTCTTTGTTATAAGGGCAGTAAGGGCATATTTGCTCACAAAAAGGGATATGAAGGTATACTCCTAATTCATCTATATCCTGAAACTTTCTGTTTAGCTCCTCATATGACGGGACTCTATTTTCCAGTGCAATTTCGTTCTCTCCGGTAAATAATCTACTAAATCTATTTCTGATATAGCGTTCAAACATAAAAAATCCTTTTTAGATTCTTTTGAAATCAGATTAATCACAAGTTTTTTCAATGTATTCCTTAAACTCATGCAAAAATATAATTGCTTCTTTTTTAGCCTTGTTAATATAAATATCTTTCAGAAACCCAGACTTTAGTTTACACTCTTGAAAGTATTCAACCCGACAACCTTCTTTTTCAGGGCGAACCTGATAGTATCCTGTGGAGGATAGCATTTTAGGCATAATGTTTAAATTGTTCCTGTTTGATATCATTTTAAAAACAACTTTATATTCATGCCGATTCAAAGCTCTCCGCCAGGTAGACTGATTTTCAAAAATTAGTAATTTTCGATAGGTAAAAGTTACATCATACCAATTTTCTCCTTGCCGAACTAATTCAATGGATTTAGCGCCTAATGCATACTTTGATATTTTTTTAAAATTATATATCAGGTTAATCAAACAATCAGGTTCAGCTTTTACAATAAAACTTCCTCGAAATGAGTAGCAGGTATCTTCCTGAATGAACTCATAATCTAATTCTTTTTCTCTACTCCCATATGATAAGATTGGTAAACTTAACAGTGCAACAATAATTCCTTTATATAATTCTCTTATCTTAAAAATACTTTAATGCGTTTAAAATAGCAGATGGCTTCAATTTTAATGTCTGATTTATTTCAGCATAACTTAAATATCCACAGTTCTGGCATAACGACCAAGCTCACCTGCCGCTTATGAAGCGCAGCAGAATAGCGGTCTCAGGTGCAGCGCCTCGTTATATGGTGTCTTACACTTCATTCTGGCACCACCTGCAGGCCGTATTATTCTCCCTTCATCATCGCCGCGATATCATCCTGCACGGTTCCAATGGGCTTGATATCGAATTTCTCCACCAGTACCTTGGCTACATTGGGAGACAAAAACGCCGGCAGCGTAGGACCAAGCCGTATACCCTTGACGCCGAGGAACAACAGGGCCAAGAGCACGGCTACTGCCTTCTGTTCGTACCAGGCGATGTCGTAGGAGATCGGCAGGTCGTTGATGTCTTCCAGGCCGAACACCTCTTTGAGTTTCAGGGCGATCACGACCAGGGAATAACAGTCGTTGCACTGGCCGGCATCCAGCACGCGGGGAATGCCGCCGATGTCTCCAAGGGCCAGTTTGTTGTATCGGTATTTAGCGCATCCGGCAGTGAGAATGACCGTGTCCTTTGGCAGGTTTTCGGCCACTTCGGTATAGTAGCTCCGAGATTTCTGGCGGCCGTCACAGCCGGCCATAACCACAAAACGTTTGATGGCTCCGGATTTCACGGCATCTATTACCTTGTCTGCCAGGGCCAGCACCTGGTTGTGGGCGAATCCGCCAACAATGGTGCCTGTCTCTATCTCGGTTGGCGGCAGACAGGTCTTGGCTTTGGCAATTAGGGCGGAGAAGTCCTTTGCGCCGGCGGCGGGTCGGTCGGCAATATGCACAGCACCGTCATAGCCAACGACGCCGGTGGTAAAGAGCCGGTCAAGATAGGTGTTCTCTTTTTTCAGGGGCACCAGGCAGTTGGTGGTCAGCAGGATCGGCCCATTAAAAGATTCGAACTCATTGTTCTGATGCCACCAGGAGCCGCCGTAGTTGCCCACAAAATGGTCGTACTTTTTAAAGGCCGGATAGTAGTTGGCCGGCAGCATCTCACCGTGGGTATAGACATCGACCCCTGTTCCCTCGGTCTGTTTGAGCAGTTCTTCCATATCTTTTAAATCGTGGCCGGTGATCAAAATCCCTGGATTTTTGCCTACGCCGATGTTCACTTCGGTGATTTCCGGATTGCCGTAGGCCGTGGTATTGGCCTGATCCAGCAGGGCCATGGTGGACACCGCCGTCTCTCCGGCTTTCATCACCAGGGCGACCATCTCGTCCACCGACAGGGTCTTGGTGGGGGAGGCCAGAGCTTCCATAATGAAATCGTTGATTTCATCTTTTCGGAATCCCAGGATGGCGGCGTGGTCGGCATAGGCGGCGATACCTTTCAGTCCGATGGTCAATAGCTCCCGCAGGGAGCGCACATCCTCATTTTCGGTGGCCAGCACGCCCACTGCCTTGGCCTTTTCGGCGAAAATTGCAGGGTCGCTGGCGATCCAGGTGGTTGCCTCGGGCAGCGAGCCATCGAAATCGCTATCGTTTTTCTCCTTGTAAGCAGCCAGGAACTCAGACTTGATCTGGTCCCGCCGCTTGAGGCCTTCCTGGATCATCGCCGTAAAGCGCATGTCGTCCCAGTTGGCATTGGTAATGGTAGCGAACAGCCCCTGGGCGATAAATTCGTCGTTGCTGCGGTTAGCATCGCCCAGTTCCTTGAGCTTTTCACCATAGACTGAAATCCCTTTGAGTACGAAAATCAACAGGTCTTGAAGGTTGGCGGTTCCCTCCGGCTTGCCACATACGCCCTTGACGGTACAGCCGGTGTTCTTGGCGGTTTCCTGACATTGAAAACAAAACATGTGAATCCTCCTTTCGATTTTGTATTAAGCTAGTGTCCATCCATAAATGGCACTTTTGCCCAATCTCTGTGTCAGGCTCAGATTTTAATCCTCGAAATATGTCAATATATTCCTGCGGTTAAATTCTTCGCCTTCCTTGATCTTGAACAAAATTTCTCATTTCTGGATGGACACTAAATCGAGTCTAAATGCTTTTCGATTGCGCTTTGATGTCTCAAAAACACGACAAACAAAAGAATGTCAATCTTTTCCATACTGCCAGGCGATTAGGGATAAAGTTACTCCATACCGATTCAAGACGATACCAAACCCTAAACCCCATACAGAAATTTGAGGTGATGCATGCCCAGGAAGCCATAATCGCAGCAAGTGAGGCAGGTCTTTTGTTAAAATCCCATCTAAGCGGAAAGGTATTGGACTTTGGATGCGGGCTGGGAGGGGGGGCTTTGGTTTTGTCATATAATGGTGCTAATGTAACAGCCATCGATATCGACTCCAAACCTATTGAAGAATTTAGCAAATACAACCTCATCGACTCAGTCAAGATCATTCAAGGAGATGGCATTGCGTATATGGATAATCTTCCTGAAAATAGTCTTGACCTGGTTACAGCTTTTATCTTTGGACCTGACTTCGAAGGATCGTTGATACGAAGGTTTTTCGCAACCGCAAATCATGCAATGAAACCGAAAGGGAGAATACTCATTACATCCGAGACAGGAACACTTTCGCTTGTTGACAGAAACTGTTGTGACGGTTGCGGACACTTCGTTTCCAGAAATGTTTTTGTGGTAAAAGGTTTCGAGAAAAGCAAAAAGGGAGTTAGGGGTGACTCAAAAAATACAGTTTATTGAGGGTTTGCGTTGGCAACTGGTTACAAAAGGTTAATGGTAAATACGAAGCGAGGTAGGCCTGTACATCCGCATAGCCGTTATGGCCATCATAGAAATGAAATCCCAAGGATAAAAGCAGGCATCGATGCCAGACTTAAGAAGGTATTGTCCAGAATCGGTGTGCCTCCGAAAAGACCATTTAAACCGGATCCGTTTCAGTTGAAGGCCCTTGCGGCAATTCGCAAGACAGATTGTCTGGTTTCTGCACCGACAGGGTCAGGGAAGACCTGGATTGCCCAGGAAGCCATATCTCGTATCCGCAATAAAGGAGGCAGAGCGTGGTATGCCTCTCCCCTAAAGGCTTTAAGCAATTCAAAGTATCTAGAATTTAGCGAATATTTTGGTAATGAAGATGTAGGTATTTTGACAGGTGACCGCAAAGAGAATGCAGATGCCCCCATCATTGTGGGAACAACCGAGATTTTGCGTAACCACCTTTATGATGCCATGAACGAAGGAACGGACTTGGCAGCAGACCTTGTAGTTCTGGATGAGGCACATTTCCTGGGCGACGAAGATCGCGGCGTTGTATGGGAGGAAGTGATGATCTATCTTCCTGTGCAGATTCCTCTATTACTCCTCTCCGCTACCATAAACAATGCACAATATATTGCAGATTGGCTGAAATCGATACGTAAAAAAAGATGCATCGTGATAGAAGAGACAGTTCGTCCTGTACCCCTTTTCCATTTATTCTTTCACCCCTCTGGTAAAATCTTTCCGCTTTTAGGTTCTAATATTATCGATAAAAGGGTTCAGGCCTACTTAGAAAGCTCAAACCCTCCATATCTTGCCCCACCGAGACAGCTTCCCCCTTTTGGGGAGATCATGGGTGTTTTAAGGAGGTATGATCTGCTTCCCGCTATTTTTTTTCTTAAGTCCAGGGCAGACTGCGATGCTGCTCTTATGCACTGCATTAACGGTTCAGATCAACTCCCATCAGCGAGGCAGACCGAGTTAAACGAGAGGATTGATGGATTGATAGAAGGTCATTCGTATTTAGAAGGCCACCGGCAATTATGGTATCTAAAGAATGCCGCCGTTGCTGCTCATCACAGCGGTCAGCTTCCAACATGGAAACTCGTTATTGAACATTTGATGGATGGTGGGTTACTCGATGCTGTATTTGCTACTTCTACTGTAGCGGCGGGAGTCAATTTCCCAGCCAGAAGCATCGTGCTCTTTAACTCAGACCGGTACAACGGCCATAAATTTATTCCCCTTAATGCAACAGAGTTTCACCAGACGACCGGTCGGGCTGGTAGACGGGGGAAAGACAATATTGGTTTTGCATTGGTTGTCCCGGGAAAATTCATGGACATACGGCTCATCTCAAAGCTTTGTACCTCGCCGTCTGAAGATGTTCAAAGCCAGATCAAAATCGATTTCTCAATGGTCCTCAATCTTCTTTTATCCCACCGCCTCGAAGAGATAAAAGATATCTTTCAAAGATCATTTGCTACACATATGAACATGGTAAACCAGCAACCATGGCTGTATCAAAAACTGGAGGATACAGGTTTAAGATTGATGTCATTTCTCCCAGAGTCTCTTTGTTCAAACCCTGAGTTTGTATTGAATTTGATCAGAAGACATGCAGCTTTGATCCGCGAAGTTTCCAGTTTAAAGCGAAGGCTTAAAGGGGCTGAGATAAGACTTTCAAAGCTTGAAAACCTGATACCTGGACGGCTTTTTCTGGATCAAAGGGATAGGATATACTGTGTAATACGTCAGCAGGTCAGACGAAATACAGAGGGTGTCCTGGCTTGCAGGGTGGGTGTAAAGACTCCTCACCGTGGTAAACGCATGGCAATGAAGTGGTTTCGGCCAGAAAGAGTCTCAAAATTTCTGGACAGTGTCATCGATTCAGCCATTTTGAATAACCCGCAAAAGATTAAAGAATTATCGGTTCAAATTGCAAAGACAGATATGCCACCCATATTATCCCGATTGCCCATTAGTGAAAAAGGGCTTTTAGAACTAAGCCCCCTAAAGAGCCGTATGCGCTTTATTGAAGGAGAACTTGAGGGCATGATTTGTAATAAGTGTGGTCATTTTAAAACATGCCATAGAAAGATAAAGGATACTTTTAGGCATGTGTTCGATGAGTTTGCTTTGATGTGGGATACAGCAAATACCACCCGTGAACGACTATGGAATGAATTTGTGAGGCATCTTGAATTCCTAAAAGAAGAGTCTTTTGTAACTGAAGACAACAGGTTGACAGAAGATGGTTTCTGGGCATCTCAACTCAGGCTGGACCAGCCGCTGATGATTGTCGAGGGGTTGCGGAGAAACTTATTACCAGACGACAATCCAGCCTTACTCGCTGCTTTAATCGCACCATTTGTATATGACCGTGAAATTGAGATAAAGATCGACGAGTCTTCTATCCCCAGGCATCTCTTAAAGGCATATGAAAGGATTAAAAAAGGCCTTAATCCTCTTATGGAGCGCAAGGAGGTTCGAGGGTTTATCGTAAGGCCTGTTTTCTCATGGCCTGCTGCTGTGATTTATGCCTGGGCAATTGGGCAGTCATGGAAAGATGTACTTGAGATTTCAGGAATAAATGAAGGAGACCTTGCTATGCTGATTTCTAGGACTGCTGATAACCTCAGACAGATATCATCATTGATTAAAGTTTATCCAGCTATAGCCCAGTGTGCGCTTGATGCTATTTCTATGCTTTTAAGAGAGCCCGTTATCATGCATTAGATGAGTTTGAATGAGGGTACTATTTTAGCCTTATGAAACAGAAAGCACTGGCCAAGCTTCAACGGCAATCAAATTTTAACCCGTGCAGAACTCGCATCTAAGAGAGCATAAAGAAAGAACAGCATCTAGCTATTAAATTCAGCAGATAAGCTTTGGAACGATTAACATCCAAGAACAACTAGGCTCTCCCCCTGTTCTTTCTTAACGCTTACTAAGATGTTCAAACAGTTGCACGCGTTAAAATTTGACCACCGCCTTCGCAACTAAAATTTAAAAAAGCTAAACTGTTACGAATGAGGAGATTTAAACGGACAATGGAGGAAGCAAAAATGGAGTTTAGTACGATTATTTTTAAAAAAGAAGGAGGTATAGGCACGATTACCCTTAATCGACCGGAAGCATTAAATGCGATAAACGACATTATGATTAATGAGTTACTGAAAGCATTCGATGAAGTGGCCATGGACAATGATATAAGAGTGCTGGTTATCACTGGTGCAGGAAGGACATTCTGTTCCGGCGCCCAGATGAAAGGAGAAGGTACAGGTTTGGGAGCAATGCCGGATATGGGTGTAGAAGGGATACGTCAGGGTTTGCGTCAGATACAGATGGTAACCAGTGGGCTTTATAACATGGCTATCCCTACCATAGCAATGTTGAACGGAGCTGCAGTAGGAGCCGGTGCAAGCACGGCTTATTCCTGTGATTTGCGAGTAGGCTCAGACTTGGCGAAATTTCGGTGTAGCTTTACCAAAGTAGGGATTATCCCATGTCCGGGCGATACTTGGTTATTGCCTCGTATTATTGGATTGGCCAAAGCAGCAGAGATGATCTTTACCGCAGACATGATAGATGCCAAGGAAGCCGAGAGAATCGGATTATTAAATAAGCTGGTGAATGCAGACGAACTGGAAAAGGAGACTATGGACATGGCCAGAAAGATCGCGCAAGGACCACCAATAGCCCTAAAGGCAGATAAGCTTATTATGCACAGGGGGTTGCAAATGGACTTTGACACTACCCTGGAAATGTTGGCCGCCTATGGCCCTACAGCCTTAACCTCTGAAGATGTGAAGGAAGGTATATTGGCTTTCATCGAAAAAAGGACTCCGCAGTTTAAAGGAAAGTAGTTTAACGGGTATCCATTCGGAAGTGAGCAATTTTTTTGAGGCCAAAGAAGGTGAAGAGCTTAAAAGAATATATGTTAAAATACCTAACGCTACTAATGGATGTATTTAATTTAGCACTAAAACGCATACGGAGGTCTCAAATAACCCTCCATTTAGTACTCACTACTATCGCGATCTTAGCAATAGTTGCGGTTGGCATTATTGGTGCGGGGACATATCTTTTTTTTAAATATAAGCCCGTGCTTTCAGATATGACCAAGCAGCGCTATACTATAAAGAAAAAGCTGTTGATATCAGTTGATTCCTTAATTCCTGTGACTGCCCGTGTTGATGAGAATATAACCATACCATTTAAGACGAATTTACACGTATCTTTGCCTTTTAAAACTGTGTTAAAAGTCCCTATTGACCATACTTTTCAGGTACCAATAAAGGAACCGATACTTGTTCCATTGGATCACGTCTTCCATGTAGATGAAAAAGTGCATTTAAAAACCGAAATTCCACTAGATACTGAAGTGGAAACAAAGTTCTTTCGTATCAAGAAGAAACTTAGGGTTAAAGGTTCATTTTTATTGGATCAATATGTTCCGGTTAAACACGATTTCCATTTTAAAGATACAGTCGCAATAAACCCTACCCACCCATTCGATGTACCGATTCAACATACATTTGATGTTCCAGTGGATATTTTAATGGAGGGTACATTTCCGATTGACGAGGAAATTTCCGTGCCGTTTAAGGTGAATCTCAAACAGGGTGTGGTTTTGTCTGACAAGGTGCCGGTAACTATAGAGTTTGATATTCTCTTCGACCTGGAGAAAGGCCTGCGAATAACACAGGAGTGGCCATCGCGTTACCTTAATGACGATAAAGATAACCCAGATTAGCTTATTTATGAAAGAGGCGGTGGGGATCTCTTCTTTTCGGCCCACCACCAGTATTGACGTTCATCCAATAACTCTTTCTCACTTTTTTTATTTCTGCCTGTACCATCTAAGTACCCTCCTTTTATTATTTATTCTAATACGCTTGTCAAGTCATTTAAAGCGCTATCTAAATAAAGCCGATAATCACTTTCAATCCCTCATCACCGTCCAATAAAGCCGTGCATCAATCTCAATGATTTGACTCTTTTCTTGACACAAAAGAGTATTTGTCATATATTTTGTCGGCATATCCATAAATGAATGAATAGAGGTCATGGATCATAAAATAGCCAAAAGGCGCAAGGTTATAATTCGTTTAATCTGGTTTTTTACAGGTTTGCTTGCAATCATTGGGGTTTGCCTAATCGGTGGGGGGACATATCTTCTCTTTAAATATAAGCCGACGGTTTCGAGTTTAATACAACAACGCTACACAGTAAGGAAAACCATTCTTGGCTCGGTTGATTATGAATTACCGGTGACTGCATATATTAACGAGACATTAACCTTTCCTTTTAAAACGGATATGGATTTTTCCATACCCTTTAAAACTACATTTAGAACCCCTATCAGCCATACTTTTATAGTTCCTTTCGAAAAACCTATCCACGTAAAAGTGGATCATATTTTTCATATAGATGAAAAGATTCATTTTAAAACCGAAATACCTATGGATACCGAGTTTAAAACAAGTATTTTCGGATTTAATAAGACTCTTCCGGTCAAAGGTTCAATCTTACTGGATCAGGATGTGCCGGTTAAGCTTGATATTAGAATCAAAGAAGAAGTGATTGCAAAGCCGATTAAACCCATTGAAGTTCATATAGAACATCTCTTTGAAGTCCCGGTAGATATTATCGTTGAGGGTTCGATTCCTATTGATGAAAAGTTTCCTGTTCAATTCAATGTAGCACTCGATCAGGGGCTTGTTGTAACCGAAAAAGTGCCTGGAACCATAGAGTTTGATATTGCCTTTGACCTTAAGAAAGGTTTCCTGATAGAGCAATAGCTGTCCCCATTACGGTGCATCCCTTCTCGTCTTGTTTCTTTGCCGATAACTCAGATTATAAATAATAACTCTTATCTGTTATGGCTATTCAGAAGCTGCTTTTGCCAGGTCGATCTTTATTTCATACTGGTTGAAATCATCTCTTGATCTGGAAATAACAAAACCCAATTTTTGGGCCAGACCCAGCATCTGTTTATTTTCTGCTAATACAAGTCCATACAGGGATTCCATCTTTCGCTCCTTTGCAATCGTTATAAGGCGTTTCACCAGGGTTGCTCCGATCCCTTCCCCATGCCACTGATCAGCTATCATTATAGCAAAATCAGCATCTACTCCTCCTATGTCACTAATGAGACGTGCCACACCCAATATCTTTTCTTTTGATTGGGAATTGTCAATGGCTACAAGGGCCATATCTCGATCATAATCAATCTGAGTAAAACGTACTAGCATATCAGATGGTAGAGATTTCATTTGACTGAAAAATCGATAGTATATGGTTCGTTGAGACAGGCTATTAAACAGATCCTGCAGAAGTGGTGCATCTTCGGGCCTGATCGGGCGTATAAAGATCTTTAGTCCTGATTTTGTGGTTCCGGTCGTCTCATACTGGTTGGGGTAAGGGCATATGACAAGATGATGTGGAGCGGCGACCTGTATTGGATTAAGGATTACCCGCGCATCCACAGTGCTTGCCCGATCTTCCAACAAGATCATCGGATTGATATCCAGCTCTTCTATTTCTGAAAAGTCGGTAACCAACTGAGAGAGGCGAATCAAAATTTCTTCAAGCAACTCCAGGTTCGCCGGAGGTCTATTGCGATACCCCTTGAGTACCTGGTAGACCCGTGTACTTTCCATCAGTCTTCGCGCCAGCAGCCGGTTCAATGGAGCAAGGGCAATGGCTCGGTCTTGCAGAATCTCAGTGATAATACCGCCCATTCCAAAGAGTATCACAGGACCGAAATCGGGGTCTCTCTTACTACCCAGGATAAGTTCGTAGTCCGGACGTTTGAGCATAGGCTGGATTGTAACACCCGAAAGTTCTGCTTTTGGGGCATACCTTCTTGCATTTGCCATAATCTTTGAAAAAGTATCTTTAACATCCTTTTCACCGCGCAGGTTGAGTTGTATTCCGTAGACATCAGATTTATGAACTATATCACGGGAATGTATCTTCATAACTACAGGATATCCTACCTCTTTGGCCAAACGTACAGCCCCGCCCGGAGAGTTTGCCACTTCCGTATGATTAACAGGGATACCGTAAGCTTTTAGCAGTGCCTTGGATTCTGCTTCTGTCAGAATGTTGTTCCCTTCATTAAGGGCCTTATCAATAATTTCTTTTGCACCTGACCTATCAAATTCCAGAGAAGCCGGCAGTTCCGGAGGGACTTCCTGCAACAATTCCAGGTTGCGCTTATAAGAGTACATATGGATGAATGCTGAAATGGCTCTCTCAGGCGTTTCGTAAGTAGGAATGCCGGCATTGTTCAATATCTGTTTCGCCTTTTCTACGTTATCTCCGCCCATCCAGACTGCAAATATGGGAATATGCCCTTTGCCACCCAGCAGTTCCAAAATAGCTTTTGCGACAGCAAGCGCATTACTAAAGACCTGCGGGACAAAGATGATTAGCAGCCCGTTTATTTCCCTGGCAGAAAGACACACCTCTATGGCCCGTTGCCAGCGTTGTGGTGGGGCATCTCCCAGAATATCGATAGGATTCCCCCTGCTCCAGAAGGGTGGTAGAAAGTCATCCAGGTTTTTCATGGTCTCAGGTACAAGAGAGACTGGTTCCAGATTATAGGCGGACAGGGCATCCGTGGCCATAACGCCCGGCCCCCCTCCGTTTGTAATGATGGCCAGGCCGGAGCCGGATGGGAGGGGTGGCTTGGCCATCAATTCTGCGCAGTCAAATAGCTTTTCTATTGTCTCCACACTCTCAATACCAGCCCGTCTGAACGCCGCATCATAAACCGCTTGCTCACCGGCGAGGGCACCCGTATGAGAAGAAGCTGCACGGGCGCCAGCTTTGGATTTTCCCGCCTTTAAGACTACAATGGGCTTAACCCTGGAGACGGCCCGCGCTGCGCTCATGAATTTTCTCACGTTTGTCAGGCTTTCAATGTACAATACGATACTGCTTACATCGGGATCACTGCCCACATAATTTATCAAATCTCCGAAATCCACATCAAGCATGGAACCGATACTTACAAAATACCTGAAACCTATGCCCTGTTTAAAGGATCGATCTAAAATAGCAGAACAAATTGCACCACTTTGAGAGATAAAGGCGAGGTTCCCCTGCAATGGCCTTAAACTAGTAAGGGTAGCATGCAGTATTGATTCAACAAAGAGAAACCCGGCGCTGTTTGGGCCGATAATCCGGAGCTTTCCTCTCTCCGCTTCCCCTTTGATTCTCTTCTCCAACTTCGAACCTTCCGGCCCAGTTTCTTTTCCACCTGCAGAAACAATGAGTGCGCCGCCTACCTTGGCATCCACGCATTCCCCTATAACAAAAGGGACCTTTGATATAGGGATTGCAATGATCGCCAGGTCAATGGGTTGCTCAATGTCCAATATCGACGGGTAAGCAGTGAGGCCCTCTAGCGACGAGTAATTGGGATTGACCGGGTAAACCTTTCCCTGGTATCCACCCTTCGTGATATTATTAATCAACAAAGAACCGATATTTTCCTTCTTCTCACTTGCCCCAATTATAGCGAGTGAGGAAGGTTTGAATATCTTGTCCAGGTTATAGATGCTCATAAGGGTTTATCTCCTATAGTTGATTTTAAAATCAACCTTTTCTTAATCGATTGCCCTTCTCAAAAGGAGGAATATCCATAAGATACAATGCAGCGTCTTCCTTTTATAACCTTATTCCAAATATGGTCAGGTAGAGTAGGTATCCCTATTGGTCTTTATAAGCCTAAACCCGGAGAATGTCAAGAATGGATATATACGACTAATTTATGTTTTTTGGATGCTCTACAGAAGGGAAAAGAAAGCGAATAGAATCGATATGAAAGCGGTTGCAATCAGGACGGAAACACCCATGGGAGATAATAGGCGGTCGGTCTTGGGCCGGGGTTTGCTTACGAAGTTTGCCAATACTCTTGGAGCAGACTCCGTAAATATCCTGCCCATAATTGAGGCAATCCCACCAAAAACAAACTGTAAAGCAGGAAGGGCGTATTGAACGGGCTTCCTATATAGAAACCAATCCATATCCAAATTAATCGTTCTCTTCTCTGATGGGTAATATCCGGAAAATATAAGAAGACAAAACGCGAGAACCCCAAAGAACAGTAACTGTAACTTACCTATGACATGGCCTAAGGTATATGGGTCATAATCAACAGGATAGGGCAAAATCCTATAT
>JAUXFK010000071.1 GCA_030623035.1 Deltaproteobacteria bacterium
AATCTCTGCGTCAGGCTCAGATTTTAATCCTCGAAATATGTCAATATATTCCTGTGGTTAAAATCTTTGCCTTCCTTGACCTTGAACAAAATTGCTCATTTCTGGATGGACACTAACTACTTTCATTTCTGGCTTTAAGGAAAAACATTGCGGCCATATAAGTATAAGTCGACCGGCATTTTTTTTCATTATCAGCGAGGCGAAAGACTGAAGGATTTTCCTTCAGCACTTGAAGGTATACTTGACAAGGATAATATTACGTACTGTGATGCATTGTATGACTTTCCTCCAGATTCCATTTATGATATCCCGCCTGTCCCTTTATCAGAACTATACCAAGTCCATTCTTCCTTAATGGTAGAGCAGGTAAAACAAACCGGTTCATATGAGGGTGTTCTTTACTCTGTTTCAGGAACTCTTTCCGCTGCTGAAAAAGTATGTTTAGGCAAAATTACGAATGCCTTTGTATTTACAGGTTACGGTGACCATCATGCAGGGAGGAATTTTTTCGGGGGAGGATGCTATTTCAACGGCGCTGCAATTGCAGCCCATATCATAAAAAAAACTTATAGTGTAAAACGGATTGCAGTGATCGACACAGATGCTCACCATGGAGACGGAAGCTGGGATATATTTGAAAACAATCCGGATGTTCTTTATTTATGCTTCTGTTCTGGACGTTCATACGAAAAAAATAAAAATGTAAACATAAATGTTCCAAATAACATCAATGATAAGAATTATCTTGATCTTGCAGAAAAAGCATTCGAAAAACATATAAACCCTCATGAACCTGAAATCATATTCTGGAACTGGGGGTATGATGGCACCATAGGTGATTACGGCGACATCGGCCTTACACCAGAGTTCCATTCAATGCTTGCCCTTAAAATAAGACGGTTGGCTGAAGAGGTGTGCGCTGGAAGGCTGATCACCGTCCTATGCGGAGGGAGCCGCAGAGACTTTGCATATAAGCTTATCCCGAAAATAATCAAGGTGCTTGCCCATTTAGAAGATCCAACATGATAGCGTATTTTGTAAATCATTAACCAGTATCCATTCAGAAATGAGCAATTTTTTCCCAAGGTCAAGCCTGCCTGTGCGTTGCACGCAGACAGGGAAGGCAAAGATTTTAACCATCTAAACAATTTTGCTTGACACAAAAGATTAGCTTTTTTATACTTTTTCGTATTAAAAATTATTTATTCAAATAAAGGAGGGATCGTATATGAAATTAAAAGATAAGGTTGTGATTGTAACTGCAGCGGCCGGCGCAGGTATAGGACAGGCTACAGTGCGAAGACTGGCCGAAGAAGGCGCAAGTGTTGTTGTTAGTGATATCAACGAAAAGAGGATAAAGCAGGTAACTGAGAGCCTTAAGTCTGAGGGGCATAAGGCCATAGGTGCGATATGCGATGTGATAAAGGCGGATCAGATAGAAGATATGGTCAAAAAAACTTTAGATGAATTCGGTCGGATAGACATACTGGTAAATGACGCAGCAAGGGAGATACTCGCCCCAATCGTCGACACAACAGAGGAGAATTGGGATTTAGTAATGGATGTATGTCTAAAAGGAACTTTTCTATGTACTAAAGCCGTGCTTCCAACCATGATTAAACAGAAGAGTGGAACCATTATAAATATCGCCTCAGTTGATGGATATATCGGTTCTCCAATGGGAGAGTGTTCTTACTGTTCTGCTAAGGCCGGTGTTATGGCTTTCACCAGGGTCACGGCAGCAGAGAACGGACAACATGGAATACGAGCAAATTGCCTTGCGCCCGGTTTTGTGCCGAATGATTTTCTTAAGCGGATTTACCCGCCCGATGAACTCAAATCAATGGAGGGAATGAGCCTTCTTGGAAGGGGTGCAAAACCGGAAGAGATGGCAAGCATCATTGCATTTTTGGCCTCTGAAGATGCAAGTTATTTAACAGGCGAAGTAATCAGCGCAAGCGCTGGTTTATGCTGGAGATATTAATCAGAATGAAAAAGAGGGGTAAAAATATTATGAAAAGCCCCTCTTTTTCATCTTCTTTTTTACTGTTCTATCCCTCTTTTTAAATACTGACAAGCCTGTTTCCCAGGTTCCTTTTCGATTAGACAATAGCCTGCTTTAAAAAACCTCTTTTGTCTCCTCGATTTTATAAACCTTCAGGAATTCTTATTAAAGCTAAAATTTCCTTGACTGAGAACGTGAAATATGAATATATTACCCTATTATCAATAATATGAGTTTGCCATGCTGATATGGGCGCAGGAAAAGGAAAGATGATGTTTTAAATCACCCCGAGGCGGCTATTTGTCTCTTTTCCTTGAGAAATTAAGGCAGATAGGACTGTTTGGGGGCTCACTTTGGCTGGTTAAAGATAACTAGTGCCCATCCATAAATGGCTCTTTTGCCCAATCTCTGCGTCAGGCTCAGATTTTAATCCTCGAAATATGTCAATATATTCCTGTGGTTAAAATCTTCGCCTTTCTTGACCTTGAACAAAATTTTTAATTTCTGGATGGACACTAACTAATTTGGAAAGGAGTAATTTATAATGATCAACTTCAACCCTACAGAAGAGCAGCGGCAAGTTATCGAGATGGTGAACCGCTTTACCGCAGACATCATCCGTCCCAATGCACGAGACTGCGAAGAGAATCGGGAGATTCCAGATGATCTTCTCGCGAAATTTTGGGAGTTGGGCCTTGTAGCGAATTGCATTCCAGAAGAGTTTGGCGGCTATGGTTATGAACGCTCTGCCATGACCGGAGTTTTAATGGCTGAGAAAATGGCTTATGGTGACATGGCTCTGGCCCTGGCTATGCTCAGTCCCACCCTATTTGCCTATCCAGTCTTGGAAATGGGCACAGAAGATCAAAAGAAAAAATACCTGACTCAGTTCTGCGGTGAAGGATTCAAATTTGCCTCTCTGGCTCTTATGGAACCTCGTATCACATTCGATCCCACACAGATCAAAACATCTGCCAAGCGTGAAAGCAACGAATATATCTTAAAGGGTGAAAAGAGTATGGTGCCGTATGCTGACAAAGCCGATTTATTTCTAGTGATAGCATCAACTGATCAGGGCGCCGGTGTCGCAGGTACTCAGGCTTATATCATTGAAAAGGGAGCCGAAGGGCTGACTATCAGCGAACCCGAGAAATACATGGGTTTAAATGCCTTACCATTGCACAAGGTAACCCTTTCTAATTGTCGCATTCCCCTGGAAAATCGACTGGGAGGAAGTGCCGGTTGTAACTACCAGCATATTTTGAACCTTTCGCGCATCGCAATGGTCGCCATGGCTGCAGGTATATGCGATGCCACCAAAGACTATGCTGTCAACTACGCAAAAGAGCGTGTACAATTTGGTGAGCCGATTGCCAGCCGTCAAGCCATCGCGTTTATGCTGGCAGATATGGCCATCGAGACCGATGCTATGCGTTTTCTGGCATGGAAAGCCGCCTGGCTTGCGGACAAGAATGAAGATTGCACAAGAGAGGCATACCTGGCGAAGCTCTATGCCGGCGAATACACATCCGAGATCACCAACAATGGCATACAGGTACTGGGCGGACACGGGTATATTAGAGAACATCCCATAGAACTATGGTTTAGAAATGGCCGCGGTATTGAAACTATCGACGGACTGGCGATTGTGTAGACCACTATAAAGGGAGAATATTTTATATCTTAACAATATCATAATTAATAACAAGGAGTAATAAAATGATAGACTTTGAATTACCCCCTATGTTGAAAATGGTGAAAGACATGGCCCATTCTGCTGCACGTGACGCATTCCGCCCTATCTCCCGTAAATACGATGATTTGGAGCATACAATGCCGGAGGAGATTAGACCTTTAGGGGCAATGATGGCACAGTCAATGGGAGGTGGCCCTCCAAAGAAAAAAGATAAGGACAAGGATAAGGCTGAAAAGAAACCCAAAGTAGCGACAGAAGACGTTGTCGGTGCCACCATGACGGCAGTTGTAGGTGCTGAAGAGATGGCCTGGGGCGATTGTGGATTGATGCTGGCGCTCCCCGGACAGGGCCTCGGTAATGCAGCCATATCTGCTGTATCTACTCCAGAACAGTATGAACGTTTTGGAACAAAATATGCATCCATGGCCATCACTGAGCCGGGTTCCGGTTCTGACTCTGGATCTATATCAACCACAGCAGCACTGGACGGCGATGAATGGGTATTAAACGGAGAGAAGATATTCGTTACCGATGGAGAACGCTGTGAAGTTGTGGTGGTCTGGGCTACGGTAGACAAATCCGCCGGCAAGGCCGGAATTAAGAGCTTTGTAGTCGAGAAAGACCGCCCCGGTATTACTGTAACCAAGCTGGAGCATAAGCTCGGCATCCGTGCCTCGGATACTGCATCTATTGTTTTCGAAGACTGTAGAATCCCTAAAGACAATATCCTGGGTTCACCTGAGATAAAGACCAAGACAGAAGGCTTCAAGGGCGTAATGAAGACCTTTGATAATACTCGTCCAATGGTAGCAGCCATTGCTACCGGCTGCGCCCGAGCTGCCCTTGAATTCACAAAGGAGACCCTTGAAAAAGAGGGTTATGTTTTCCGTTATGGACTATCCAAGCACAACTTGAATGCAGTGGAAAAAGAATTGCTCATGATGGAAGCAGAGCTTGAGGCAATGCGTTTATTGACATATAGAGCCGCATGGATGGGTGATAATGCAAGGCCCAATTCACTTGAGGCATCCATATCCAAGGCCAAGTGCGGCCGAATGGGTTCCAAGATTACTCAACGCTGTGTTGCGCTCTTAGGACCTATTGGCTATTCGAGAGAAATGCTTGTCGAAAAATGGATGCGTGATTGCAAGATCAATGACATCTATGAAGGTACCCAGCAAATCCAGCAACTCGTTGTAGCCAGGAATATCCTTGGCTTCTCAAGTAAAGAACTGAAGTAATTCTTTTGTTTTTGGCTTCCGGTGATCTTCACCGGAAGCCATTTTTTTAAATCATTTATTCGGCGATAATCAACTATTTTAAGACCATAATTCGATAAAAAAGGAGGTCTCATGGTTGAACTCAGTGAAATTGCCCAGATGTATTTCGAGAAGGTGACGGATTTCACCACACCTTCGGGTATTGGTGTAAAAAGGTTTTATACCCCTGAAGACCTGCAGGGGATCGATTACGATAGGGATCTCGCTGATCCCGGCGAATACCCTTTTACAAGGGGGCATCATCCTGACATGTATCGGGGTAAGCTGTGGAACATTCGGGAGATCGCAGGGCTGGCAACCCCAAAGGCATTCAACAAGAGGCTCAAGTTTCTATTGGAGCAGGGTCAAGGCGCCCTGGATTGGGAGATGGACGGCCCTACGATGTATGGGCTTGAGCCGGATCAGCCAATGGCTGAAGGGCAGATAGGGGTTTGCGGTATCTCTCTTCACACCTTGGATGATGTGGATGAATTATGCAAGGGCTTACCATTGGACCAGATAAGCCTTTGTATGGCCAGCGGACCTGTGGTTCAGCAGGCATATATGTTGGTCGCCAAGTCACGGGGACTCGATTTAGACCGGTTGAGAGTGGTAGGAGGTCATTTACACTATTACGCACCCGCGTGTATGACCAGTACATCTGAAGGGCTTTTTCTTCCCAATGGCAAACTCTCTCAATTGGCCAGATTATCAAACGACTGGTTAGAGTATGTCATTAAAAACTATCCCAAGTGGAATGCCTGGTTTATAAGTGCCTACGACTTTCGCGAAGCCGGCGGCAATGCAATTCACGAGATCGCTTTTACCAAGGCCTGCGCCAGGGAAATGATTCAAGAGATGTTAAAAAGGGGTGTTGACATAAATACGATCGGCAGAAAGCTGAGCCCTGTGCTGGCATGTGATCGGGATTTCTTCGAGGAAATCGCCAAGCTAAGAGCAGCCAGAAGGATCTGGTCTAGGATGATGAAAGAGGAATTCAATGCCACAGACCCACAAGCCATGAAACTCAGGTTCCATATCGATGTATCCGGGGTCAACTACACCCGTCAACAGCCGCTGATCAACATAGCCCGTGGCACCCTCGGTGCCCTGGCAGCAGTTCTCGGTGGTTGTATGGGGATACAACTCCCCTCATATGATGAAGGGTGGGCAACACCAACAGAGGATGCAGTGAGACTGGCAATCAGGACACAGCAGGTCATCAGATACGAATCGGGAGTGGCAAGAGTCGGTGACCCTCTTGCAGGGTCTTATTTCATAGAACGGCTTACGAATGAACTAGAAGAAAAAATCGAGGCTATGGCAGATAAGATAGAGCAGATGGGAGGCTGGGTAGCTGCACTTAAAAACGGTTGGGCTTTATCCGAGCTTAGAAACAGCTTGCTTGATATCCAAAATAAAGTCGAGACTGGAGAGCGGGTTGTTCTGGGGGTAAATCGTTTCCCCATCCCACCAGAAGAAGACTTCAAACCCGAGGTATATGCACCCGAACGATCCGATGTAGAATCATATATCACCGAGTTCAAAGAGTTTAAGAAAAATCGAGACATAGATAAGGTTAAAAAAACTCTGGATAAATTACGCCATGCTGCTGAGCATACGGAGGACAACCTGTCCCCCTTTGTCTTTGATGCCATTGAGACGAAAGCCACTTTTGAGGAAATAACCGGAGTATTGCGGATGATCGATGGTCTGGATTACGATTGGGCTGGCGAAAGGGAATATCCTTTTTGATTGAAAACGATTATCTTAAAGAAAGGTGTATCATATGACGGGAAAAAAAATTAAGGTTATAACCGGCAAGATTGGGCTTGATGATCACTACAGAGGTATCATCTCCGTTACAGAAACCTTACGGAATGCAGGGATGGAAGTCGTATACATGGGAGCCGGACAAAGGTTTGACGGCATGGTTAAGGCAACCATACAAGAAGATGCGGATGTAATAGGCCTGAGTTTTCTATGTGGTGGTCATGTGGAAATCATGCGACGATTCATGTCAATGCTGAAAGATAACAATTTAGACCATGTCCTGGTCATTGTAGGAGGGGTTATCCCTGATCAAGATATCCCTAAATTAAAGGATTTGGGAGTAGCTGAGGTATTTTTACCTGGTTCTCCCCTGAAAGACATCGCCGATTATGTCTCATCAAATGTCGAAAATTGATTTATCCCCATTATACAATACGGTCAAGGATGGCAAAATAGAGACTCGAAGCCATCCTTGACCTTGAACAAAATTAAGCAAAGTGGTCATTGACTTCCCTTTGCAAAAAAATCGGTCACAGCAAAGGCTTATCCCTCAACGGTTCGTCCCAGTTCAATGCCTCGTCTGAATGCCTCTTGATTTCTCTTCAATACTTCTTTTCTTGTTTTGTACCTTATCTCCAGTTCTTCCTCGATAAGCTCAGGTGGAACCGCATCCGTTACGCCGACATATGACCCCAAAAGAATGAGATTATTGATTTGACCCATGCCCATACTCACTGCAATTTCTAATCCAGGAACCTCTATTATCTTATAATCTCTGGCCTCTCTCCCATCTTCCATGCCGGAACTCTCAGCTAGAATTATCCCACCTGAAAGGATTCTGGGCTCAAAAGCCTTCAACTGAGAACCTTCAAAGATTATCAATGATTGTGCTCGATCTATTATTGGTGATGCGATTTCTTCGTTAGAAAAGATTACCGTACATTCACATAGCCCCCCTCTTTTTTCTACACCATATGAAGGCAACCAGGAGACATACCGATATTTTTTAAGGGCTGCCAGAGAGAGAATTTTTCCGGCAGAAAGCACACCCATCCCCCCCAATCCAGCCATTATTACATCATTTCTTGAACCGAACTTTTCTTCCATAGGCTTTTCCTCACATATTTCATAATAAGAGAGCCCCCAAACCCAATCCTAGCCCTTGATTTCACTCAAAGGAAACTCAGGGATTATCTCTTCTTCTATCCTTTTTATACAGTCAACCGGGGACAGGTGCCAATTTGGAGGACAGGCAGACAGAACCTCCACAAAGCTGTAACCAAGACCATCTATCTGTTTTTGAAATGCCTTTTTAATGTATTTCTTGGCACGCTTGTAATTTGCCGGGCTGTTTACCGATCCTCTGGCACTGTATACTGTTCCTTCGAAATCTGCAGCCAGCTCCGCAGCTCGAACAGGATAGCCTTCAAGCTTTGGATTTCGTCCGAGCGGAGTTGTAGTGGTCTTTTGCCCAATAAGGGTAGTTGGCGCCAATTGTCCACCGGTCGTTCCGTAATTCGTATTGTTGTACATAATTGTTGTGATTCTTTCTCCTCGGGTCATTGCACCGATAAACGCACCTGCTCCGATTGCCAAGCAATCTCCATCCCCTTGAACCGTAAACACGATCGCATCAGGATTGAGTCGCTTTATTGCAGTGGCTGAATCCAGAGCACGACCATGGGCACAACTCAAAGTGTCTATGCTCCAAGAGACCTGGATAAAGGCATGGCAGCCAACACCGAGTATACAGATAGCCTCTTCGTAAATATCCATCTCCTCTAAAACCTCAGAGATTATCCGATGAATTACCGGGTGCTGACACCCGGAGCAATACATCATTGCACCTGGAGGGTCTTTCCATATCCGGGGATTTCCACAAACCAGCTCTTTCTTTCTTGTATTTTCATCATTCTTCATATTAATCTCTTTACCTCCTCAAAGACTCTGCCCGGCATTATCATACCACCATCGGTTGGTAAATGCCGATCGAGTATGCTAACCAGACCTACATCGGCTCGACTCTCGACAGCAATCTTTACATCCTCTATCAGTAACCCCAAACTGTCTACAACAACCAAAAATTTGCACCCTTGAATGGCCTTTTCCCTGATTATATCATACGGGAATGGCCATGCAGTTATTGGCCTTATCAGACCAACCTTGAGGCCCTGTAAGCGAGCCATGTTTACTGTCTCTTTGGAGACACGGGCTGTGTAACCATAGGCAATCAATATCAACTCTGCATCTTCTGCCTTGTATGTCTCATACCTTAATTCATCCGCTTCCATCTGTTTATACTTTTCATCCATGTGTCTTAACCAGGATATGTAATTGGGATATGGAGGTACCGGCAGTACCCCTGCAGCAGAGTTTATCAAACGACACTTTCCGTCTTTTTGCTTTCCAATTCCCCTCAATGCCCAATCTTTCTCATTCAAAGGCCCAAAATCAATGGTCTTTACGTCAACAGATTCTGAGACCTGTCCAAGAATACCATCTGCGAGAACTATTGTTGGATTCCGGTACTTATCGGCAAGATAAAAGGCAAGCTGAACCAGGTCATGTATCTCCTGGACCGAAGCTGGTGCCAAAACAATATTCTTATAACCCCCCTGTCCTCCTCCTCTGGTGACGCTTATATAGTCCATTTGAGCATGTCGGATGCTTCCTGCGCCTGGCCCGCCTCTCTGAACCAATACGATTATACAGGGTAACTCGGCAGCAACACAGTGAGAAATAGTCTCCTGCATAAGCCCCCACCCCGGACTTGAGGTAGATGTCATAACCCTGAACCCGGCAGCAGCACCACCGTAAAGCATATTAATCGATCCTACCTCTGATTGAGACTGCAAAAACACCTTCCCTCTTTTTGGAAATTCACTTGCAAACCACTGGGTTACTTCATTTTGCGGGGTGATCGGGTAACCAAAGAAACCATCACATCCTGCATACAAAGCCCCCCACCCCACTGCTTCATTTCCTTGAACAAACATCCTCTCTGCCATAAAGTATCTCCCCCTTGGACATTCAATAAAGGATTTTCTCAGTTAAACCGCTCAACTCTAAATAAACTTGTAAACCTCAACAGCATAATGCGGACACATCATCCCACAGATACCACATGCATTGCACTTATCCGGATGAGAAACAACGGGCAATAGATATCCCAGAGGGGTAAACCTGTCCTCTGACATAACAATACATCCCTGCTTACAGAACAAGACGCAATATCCGCATCCTCTACACTTGTTTTCATCAATAATTATTTCCCCCTTTGCCACTCGATTTTTCCTCCCTGTAATTTAATTAAACAGTACCATTGAAATTCGCAGCGTAGAAAAATTATAACCTTGACAGTACACACTGTCAATAAACAAACTTCAGACTACTGGAAAATTCGACCAAAAACGGTCCGGTTAGCATAGGATTTTACCCCTTTTCAGCCCTGATGTTGTTAAGGTTGAACAGATTACCAGTTATATCTCAATAAACTGAGGTATTGGCCTATGGATTCCCGCCTTCGCGGGAATGACAGGCGCTTAGACATAATCGTCATTCCCGCGAAGGCGGGAATCCAGTGAATAGTTGCAAAACATGATTCACCCTTCTTGTCGTGTCACTCGTAAAATGTAGTACAGGTCACCTCTGCCCAGTACAGCGTTTTTGGAAAGAGCTTAAGCGCTCCCAAAGAACTTTAGAGATGACACTACACTATAGTATTTCCAAGTTCTTGTAGCTTTTCTGCATTTTATCCCAAAAACCATCACTCCAATCCATGACAACAACGCCATTCCAATTTTTCGGTAATGATTTGAACACTGTATCGACCATCTTTCTTCCATAACCTTTAACGGCAGAATTGATCTCATAGAATTGCACATTATTGTAAGCAAAATCAATAATTAACGATAAACCAACGGCTGTGGGATGGTCAGGTTCGGTAATTGGAGTTTTGACACGCCCTTCAGTTACCTCACTAGAGGCTTGTATAAAATCTGGTTTAATTCTTATGTATTTTATAAGTTCTATTTCTGAAAGGTTTTTTGTTATTTTTTCTATTACTGGGTGTATTTTTTTTATTTTGCTTGAAACAAAAATATCCGCATTGACTATAGTTTTTTTAAATTCGCTCACAGATTTGTGTTTCATTTTTATACTTCAATGCTCAGGATCAGCTGCACAAAAAGCAAACCAAGACATTTCGAACTGGCACAAAATCGCACTGGCTTTTTGTGTCAGACTGAATCCTTTTTTTATGCGCTTTTTCTCGTTTCGAGCCACCTCTTAAAAGAAGATTGGCTCTCCCCTGACGGCCTCCCGGCAAGAAGCCCCTCAATACTAATATCTTCGTCAATATCCTCCCAATGTATTCCGTGACCTCTGCCAATCATCCTCCAATTAGTTCTTTCTTCCGGTGTGGCGTGTAAAAGGCGAGGATACCAAGCTGTTGGAACTGATATGGTTCTTCCATCGCTCATATCAACAGTTAGCGTATCCTCTGTTACTAATACGTCTTCTGCATACGGAATTTCAATTTCAATCGCTAAAGTAGTCATTCCAGGCCTCCAACATAACTTTTTGGTTTTCTTCGATAGTTTTGAGTATTCTTGATATTTCGATTCTGCTAAAGCCACCACTACTGTAAAGCCTCAATGGTTCAAGCCATACTTTGGCAATTTTATCATCACGCTCTATATGGACATGAGGCGGTTCGTCTCGATCACCTGAATAAAAGAAAAATCTATATGGCCCAATTCGGAGTATTGTGGGCATTTTTCTGTTTTTACCTCTCTATAATTTCTTGCGCCTAATGTATGTTTCGCGCAGTTAGTGTCCATCCAGAAATGAGCAATTTTGTTCAAGGTCAAGGAAGGTGAAGATTTTAACCACAGGAATATATTGAGATATTTCGAGGATTAAAATCTGAGCCTGACACAGAGATTGGGCAAAAGGGCCATTTATGGA
>JAUXFK010000022.1 GCA_030623035.1 Deltaproteobacteria bacterium
CTGCCTTCCTTTTATAATACCATCTTTTACACATTTTTCAGAACTGCATTTTGGACAAATAATAATGAGACCTCCTGTGGTAAGTTGAGGCCTCACGATATCATAACTATATTAAAATAACAATACCGAAAATAGTATCATCTCTTAAATGAGAAAACAGCAAAAACCCGTTTTGCCTTGACATCAGAAGGAAATTATTATATTAAATTATCATTTAATTATATAAGGAGATATGATGACCGAAGATAATTTCCCCATTTCTTTAACCTTTGATGATGTCTTGCTGCTGCCTGAAAAATCAGATGTACTTCCAAAAGACGTAGATATTTCTACCTGCCTCACCAAATCTATAAAACTGAATATGCCCATAGTCAGTGCAGCCATGGATACAGTTACAGAATCTAGAACCGCTATAAGTATGGCAAGAGAGGGAGGGATTGGGATTATCCACAGGAATCTCAGTATTAAATCCCAGGTATTAGAGGTTGAAAAGGTAAAGAAATCTGAAAGCGGAATGATTGTAGATCCGATTACCATGCATCCTGGCAATAAGATCTATGAGGCCCTGGAGATAATGGAAAGGTATCGGATATCCGGTGTTCCAGTCGTTAATAAGGGGAAATTGGTAGGGATATTAACGAATAGAGACCTGAGATTTGAGGAGGAACTGGATCAAAAGATAGAGAATGTAATGACCAAAGAAAATCTGGTTACAGCACCTATCGGAATTACTTTAGAAGAATCAAAAAAACTTCTGCACAAAAATCGAATAGAAAAACTCCTTGTGGTTGATGATAATAATAACCTGAAAGGGTTAATAACCATAAAGGACATAGAAAAGATACGAAAATATCCAAATGCATGTAAGGATTATCTGGGAAGGCTGAGGGTAGGGGCAGCCATTGGAATCTCATCAGATCGAGAAGAGAGAACCGAAGCACTTTTAAAGGCGGGAACAGATGTTATTGTAATCGATACTTCCCATGCCCATACGAAAAACGTTTTAGAAGCGATTGCTGATACCAAGAAAAATTTCTCCAACTGTGAATTGATAGCAGGAAATGTGGCAACAAAGGAGGCTACTTTAGATTTAATTAAGGCAGGTTGTGACGGAGTGAAAATTGGGGTGGGGCCAGGATCCATTTGTACAACAAGGGTTATCGCTGGAGTTGGTGTGCCGCAGGTCACAGCCATATTGGAATGCAAAAAGATCGGAGAAAGATTTGATGTGCCACTCATCTCAGACGGTGGCATAAAGTTCTCAGGGGATGTTACAAAAGCACTTGCTTCTGGGGCAGACTCAGTTATGATAGGGAATCTATTCGCCGGCACAGACGAGAGCCCTGGAGAAACCGTCATCTTTCAGGGAAGAAGTTACAAGGTATACAGAGGAATGGGCTCTTTAGAGGCAATGAAAAAGGGGAGCAAAGACAGGTACTTTCAGGATGATGTAATAAACGATGCAAAACTTGTTCCCGAAGGAATTGAAGGGAGGGTTCCTTACAGAGGGTCTTTATCTTCGAATATATACCAGTTATTAGGAGGTCTAAAAGCTGGGATGGGTTATTTGGGGTGCAGGAACCTTCAGGAGTTACGAACGAAAGCCAGATTTTTAAAGATAACGCCATCCGGTCTTAGAGAGGGCCATGTCCATGATGTTATCATTACCAGGGAGGCACCAAACTATCGGTTGGAGTAAATTGCTTCAAAGTACGTATATTTATAATTATACCGATAATTAACAAATAGGCAGCAAGAGAAATAGATGTGTCAGTTGATATCCATAAAGAAAAGATACTCGTTTTAGACTTTGGCTCTCAATACACCCAGTTAATCGCAAGAAGGGTTCGAGAATGCAGGGTATACTGTGAAATTCAACCGTTTAATATCCGGCTGGAGAAGATTGAAAGATTTAACCCCAAAGGCATTATTCTCTCAGGAGGCCCTTCCAGCGTCTACAGTGAAAAAGCCCCCAATTGTTCTTTAGACATCTTTAAATTGGATATTCCAATTCTTGGGATATGCTATGGAATGCAGTTTATGGCCCACCTTCTTGGGGGACAGGTAAAAGGTTCGTCCAGGGGTGAATACGGCCAGACGAAATTGAGGATAGATGATTTTACTGATCTATTCGCCGGTTTTGAGAATAACACTTCTATCGATGTATGGATGAGCCATGGGGATAAGATCCAGACCATGCCCCCGGGTTTTACTTCCATCGCTCATAGTGAAAACTCCCCTATAGCTGCTATTAAGGATAAAGAATCCAGAGTATTTGGGATCCAATTTCATCCAGAGGTTGCTCATACCCCAAGGGGCATGGAAATCCTGAAGAATTTTTTGTACCATATCTGTAAATGCCTTCCGAACTGGACGATGGAGTCTTTTATCGAAAACTCTATCGACGAAATCAGAAGAGAGATAAAGAATAAAAAAGTCATTTGTGCATTGAGTGGAGGTGTTGATTCATCTGTGGTAGCAGCACTACTCCATCGAGCGATTGGTGATCAACTGGTATGTGTCTTTGTCAATAATGGTTTGCTCAGAAAGAATGAAGCCGAGGAAGTCAGGGCAGTCTTTGGTAGAAATTATAAAATGAACCTTCATTATATCGATGCTGAAAATAGTTTCCTGCAAAAACTTAAGGGCGTTACAGACCCTGAGCTTAAAAGAAAGATTATAGGTAATGAGTTCATCTACCTGTTCGAAAAGGAAGCTGAAGATATTGGAGAAGTAGAGTATCTTGCCCAGGGAACACTGTATCCAGATGTAATAGAGAGCGTTTCATTTAAAGGACCATCAGCCACAATCAAGAGCCACCACAATGTTGGTGGGCTTCCGGAAAAGATGAACCTAAAATTGATTGAACCATTGAGAGAGCTGTTTAAAGATGAGGTTAGGATCGCAGGAAGTGAATTGGGATTGCCCGATGAAATAATAAACAGGCAGCCCTTTCCAGGCCCCGGGCTGGCTGTTAGAATCCTTGGTGAGATAACAAAAGAGAGGTTGTCGATCCTAAGAGAAGCAGACGCTATCGTTTCAAAGGAGATTAGAAAAACAGCGTTTTACAGCCGGATATGGCAGTCTTTTGCTGTTCTTCTACCTGTTAAGACTGTGGGTGTTATGGGAGATGAGAGGACATACGAAAACGTCATTGCACTTCGAGTTGTACAAAGCCTGGATGGTATGACGGCCGATTGGGTAAAGCTTCCTTATGAGCTTCTTGGCAGGCTGGCGAATCGAATTATCAATGAGGTAAAAGGGGTCAACAGAGTAGTATATGACATCTCTTCCAAACCTCCAAGCACTATTGAATGGGAGTAAATCATGCAATATTCGGATTTCGTCCATCTTCACCTCCATACTAAATACAGCCTTCTGGATGGGGCAATTCGAATGAATGACCTGTTTGCCATGGCAAGACAGTACAAGATGCCGGCCATTGCCATGACCGATCATGGCAATATGTTCGGGACCATAGAGTTTTATACCAAAGCCTATGAGAATGGTATTAAGCCAATCATTGGCTGTGAGGTTTATGTAGCGCCAGGCAGCAGATTTGATAAAAAGTCACAGGGCATCTCTGATGCATCCTATCATCTGACTCTATTGGCAAAGAATAATAAAGGATATAAGAACTTGCTCAAATTATCAAGTCTTGCCTATTTAGAAGGATTTTACTACCGTCCCAGGGTTGATAAGGAATTATTAAAGAAGCATAATGAGGGACTGATCGCATTAAGTGGTTGTCTTCACGGTGAAATCGCACATCTTTTAGGGGCCGGCAGGAAGGAAGATGCAAAAAAAGTAGCCGGCGAGTACAAAGAAATATTTGACGACAGGAGGTTCTATCTGGAAATTCAGGACAACAAAATTGAGATTCAAAACACCGTCAATGAAGGACTCGTTGAGATAGGTAAAACACTTGATTTGCCTTTAGTGGCTACCAATGACTGCCATTATTTAAAACGAGAGGATTCAAAGGCCCATGAGGTGCTCTTATGCATACAGACAGGCAAGACCCTCAGTGAAACAAAAAGAATGAGATTTGCCACAGATGAGTTTTATTTTAAATCTCCAGATGAGATGAAAAATGCCTTTTCATTATACCCCGATGCATTGAAGAACACCATTGAGATTGCCGAGAGGTGTAATGTGAATCTGAAATTTGGCGAGTTTCATATGCCCGATTTTGACGTTCCACAAGGAGAAACCCTGGACAGCTACCTTGAAGAGTTGGCAAAAGCAGGGTTAGAGGAAAGGTTGAAGTTGATCGAGGGCAGGGCAGGGGATGTATCTTCAAAATCAGAGATATACATGAAAAGGCTTAACAAAGAGTTAGGGATTATCAAATCCATGGGGTTTTCCGGCTACTTCTTGATCGTCTATGACTTTGTAAATTATGCCAGGAATAGGAATATTCCTGTAGGGCCGGGTCGCGGCTCTGCTGCAGGTAGCCTGGTAGCCTATTCTCTAAAGATTACAGATATAGATCCTATTTTATATGATTTACTCTTTGAAAGATTCCTTAATCCAGGTCGGATAAGCATGCCTGATATTGACATAGATTTCTGTATGGACGGCAGGGATGAAATAATAGGATATGTCACCAACAAATATGGCAAGGAGAATGTTGCCCAGATCATCACATTCGGAAAGATGCAGGCCAGAGGTGTAATAAGGGATGTAGGCAGAGTTCTGGATATGCCCTATAAAGATGTGGATAAGATAGCCAAACTCATCCCTGATATTCCAAATATCTTGCTGAAAGATGCCCTGGAACAGGAACCCAGACTCAAGGAGCTTGAACAAGAGGATGAAAAAGTAAGGACCTTAATCTCCCTTGCCAAATCCCTGGAAGGACTTCCGAGACATGCAGCAACCCATGCAGCGGGGATTGTAATATCTAACCGCCCCCTTGTGGAACATCTACCCCTCTATAAAGGGAAGAATGATGAGGTTGTTACACAATTTGCCATGAAAGAGGTCGAGAAGACAGGATTGATCAAGTTCGATTTTCTGGGACTAAAGACCTTGACCCTGATTGAAAACATATTGACTCTTATTGACAAAGGAAAAGAGGAGAAGATTGATCTAAGTCAGCTAAGCCTAGATGATGAATTGACCTATAGACTGCTGGGAGCAGGGGACACTTCAGGGGTCTTCCAACTGGAAGGTTCCGGCATGAAAGAACTTTTAGTGAAACTAAAACCGGAAAACATCGAGGATGTCATTAGCTTGATTGCCCTTTATCGCCCCGGCCCTCTAGGAAGTGGAATGGTGGATGATTTTATAAAGAGAAGACAGGGGATCATCCCGGTAAAATATGAGGTTCCTCAATTAGAGGAGATATTAAAGGATACATACGGGGTAATCGTTTATCAGGAACAGGTGATGAAGATAGCAAGTACCCTTGCCGATTTTAGCCTGGGAGATGCTGATTTACTTCGCAGGGCTATGGGCAAAAAGAAGCAGCAGGAAATGGCCAAACAAAAAGAAAAGTTTCTGATTGGTGCAAAAAAGAACAGGATAAATAAAGAAAAGGCAGAAAAGATATTCGATTTGATGGCCATGTTTGGCAAATACGGGTTTAACAGATCCCACAGCGCAGCATACGCTATCATAGCATACCAGACGGCATATCTCAAAGCACATTATCCTATGGAATTTGCGGCTGGTCTTATGACCAGCGAAAAAGATAATAGCGAAAAACTGATAAAATATATCAGCGAGTGTAGAGACAAGGATATCTCGATCCTGCCGCCGGACATCAATGAAAGTTTAAGGGATTTTACTGTTATTGACGATAAGATTCGGTTTGGACTGGCAGGAGTTAAAAATGTAGGAGATCAAGCCATAGAATCTATTATCTCAGCCGGAAAGAAAGATGGGAAGTTCGATTCAATCTTTGATTTTTGTGAGCGGGTAGATCTGAGGAAGGTAAACAGGAGGGTGATAGAGAGTCTAATCAAGTGTGGGGCATTTGATTATACGGGCGTCTATCGCTCAAAATTAACGGCAGCGCTGGATGATGCCATCGATGCTGCAGGGGCAATCCAGAGGGATAGAGCCAATGGTCAAATAAACATGTTTGATATGTTCAAGGAAGCCTGTCAGGTTGATGAGAATTCGAGGTTTCCGGATATTGAAGAGTGGCCTGAAAAGCAACTTTTGACTAATGAAAAGGAGGCTCTCGGTTTCTATATTTCAGGTCATCCCTTAAACCGATATGAAGAGGAACTCTATAGATATTCCAACACGAATACAATGGATGTTATTAAATTGGACCATGGGACCGAGGTAAGGCTTGGAGGTGTAGTCAACTCTATTAAGCCTATTATTACCCGTAAAGGAGAGCGGATGGCACGCATTATCCTGGAAGATCTGAAGGGTTTTGTTGAAATGATTGTATTCCCGGATACTTATAAAGATGTCTCTTCAGTTTTAGAAGGTGATGAACCGGTTTTGGTTATAGGGTCTCTAAACAAAGAAGAAGAGAATGCGAAGATAATGGCGAAAGAGATAATTCCCCTTTCAGGGGCGAAGGAAAGATCGATCCTTGATGTTCACTTTCGTTTAAATATCCCTCCATTAACAAGAGAGTATATGGAAAAACTAAGGGACGTCTTGTTGAATCACCGGGGTAATTGTAAGGCCTTTCTCCATCTGGTTATTCCGGATGAGAGTGAGACGATTATTGCATTGGGGGATGATTTTCAATTGAATGCATCGGATTTACTTATAGATGAGGTAGAGAGCCTATTTGGGTATTCTGTTACGACTTTTCAAAGCTAACGGTAACTACTCAAAAAGTCAGGGAACATGCCGTAGCCCCCAGGGGAGCTTTCATTCACTCCTATGTGAATTTTGGGCGCATTCAGGGCGTTCGGCTAAAATTCAAAAAACTCGGGCTGTCACCCTCAAACATTTTGAATTTCTTAACTCCGAACACCCTGAATGCATATTTCCCAAAATTCACGATGTCGTTCATAAAAGCTCCCCTGTGAGCTACGGCGTAAGTCTGTTTCCCGAAGTTATTGAGAAGTTACAGCTAACGTATGTATCAGGAAAGAAGATATAGAAATTTAATAGATAATAGCAACTCTGTCTCCTTTCAGGTATCTGTCAAGGAAACGGATTTATATATTCGGGCATACAAGGATTTAAGGGAACAAACCAGAGAGATCGTATTGAGGTATAGATATCAAATCGAGGAATATATCAGAGGGGCTCCGGAATTCCAAACTACTCTGATGCCAATACAGGTAGATCCGTTTGCCCCAAAAATAGTAAAGACCATGATGGAGGTTTCCAGCTTAACCGGGGTTGGGCCAATGGCAGCAGTGGCAGGCAGCATCTCAGAGTCTGTCGGTAGAGAGTTGCTGGAACTATCAAGAGAAGTGATCGTTGAGAATGGAGGGGACATATTTCTCAAGACTTCCAAAGAGGCAAGGGTCGGGATACATGCCGGGCCATCTCCTTTAAGCGACAAAGTGGGCATAAAGATCAATCCTGCGGATACGCCTCTGGGTGTATCTACTTCCTCGGGCACAGTAGGGCATTCTTTGAGTTTTGGAAGAGCGGATGCCGTTACCGTCATATCGGAATCTGCTCCTTTGGCAGATGCTGCCGCTACATCGATTGGGAACCTTATTCAGGATGCGGGTGATTTTGGCAAAGGATTGGATCTTGCCCGTAAAATCGAAGGGATAATGGGTGTTTTAATTATAGTAGGGAAAAAGATGGTGGTATGGGGAGAGGTGGAGTTGTTACAGATATGAATAGTCAATATGTTTAATGGTATTATTTTAGCCCTATGAAACAGAAAGCACTGGCCAAGCTTCAACGGCAATCAAAACTTCAAAAAACTAAACTGTTACGTTTAATGAGATATATAAATGAAGATTGGTGTTATTTCGGATACCCATTTAACTTCGGTTTCAGATGAGTTAAGAAGGATAATAGAGACGTATTTGAAGGACACGGATATGATACTTCATGCTGGTGATATCGTTGAAAGTGAAGTCCTTAAGGCTTTCAAGGGGATAGATTTAAAGGCTGTCCATGGAAATATGGATTCGCCTGAAATTAAAAGAAATTTACCTTCAAAACGAGTGATAAGAGCCGGTCGATTTGCAATTGGATTGATCCATGGACGGGGACAACCGATTGGTATGGAAAGAAAGATTAGAAGAGAATTCGAAGACGTAGATTGCATCGTGTTTGGACATACTCACTGCCCTACAAATCGTTTAATAGATGGGGTTCTCTTCTTTAATCCGGGGGCTTTAAAGAACAGATGGTATGATCGGGGAGGATCGGTTGGCATATTGGATTTGAACGATAAAATAAAAGGAAGAATTATTAAGGTGCAGTAATCATTGGGAGGTATCATGAATTGTCTTTGGGCTCCGTGGAGAATGGAATATATCTTAGGGGATAAACCGGATGTGTGTATATTTTGTTCAAACCCGGACATAAAGGACAGTATGCAAAATTTAGTATTATACCGCGGAAAACTCTCTATGGTAATGATGAATAAATACCCTTATGCCTTTTCTCACCTTTTGATAGCGCCCAATAAACATGTAAACGCTTTAGATGACCTGGATGTGACCGAAGCCAGCAATCTTTCAATTCTGCTACAGAGGTCTCTTATTTTACTCAAAGAAGCTTTCGAACCGGAAGGTTTTAACATTGGATTAAATCAGGGCAAGGCTGCAGGAGCAGGGATAGAGGAACATCTGCATTTCCATCTAGTGCCAAGGTGGTCTGGGGATGTTAATTTTATGCCGTTACTTTGCGAGACGAGGACGATCCCTGAGCATTTGAACGAGACATATGAAAAATTGGCAGAACTCTTTAGAGATTTAGAAATTTAAGGAGGAATCCGATGAGATTACTAAAGACGGTTTTTATAACTGCCCTTTTTATAGTAGGGTTAACATTTGCTTATAAAAACCAGGAATCCGTATCAATACAGTACTATTTTATGCAAGAAGTATGGACAGTTCCTCTTTTTTTGTTGATCTTTTTTTCGGTACTAATTGGGGTTTTCATTGCCGCTATAGGTGGTGTTTATAGCGGTTTTAAACTTAAGCGAGATATAAAGAGGCAGCAAAAGATTATATTGGAATTGGAAGACGAGTTGAGTTCCTTAAGAAATATGCCTATAATAGAGTCGAAAAGGCCGAACGGATAAGAGAAAGGTTTGAAATGGGATAGGGTCTTGCTCAAGGAGTTAGAATCCGGAGCTCAACAATAAAGCTCTTTGGCGTTGCAATTCTATTAGAATATCGGATTATGATCTCAAAGATTACACCAATGATAAGACAGTATTTGGAGATAAAGAAAGCATATAAAGATGCCATACTTTTTTTCCGGATGGGCGATTTCTATGAAATGTTCTTTGAAGATGCCCAAATAGCATCAAATATATTGGGGATTACACTCACATCAAGAGATAAAAATAAGGAAAATTCTGTCCCTCTTTGCGGTTTTCCTTATCATGCAGCCTCGACTTATATCTCAAAACTGATCGATCAAGGCTATAAAGTTGCCATATGTGAACAGATAGAGGACCCGGATAAAGCGGTGGGGATTGTTAAAAGGGAAGTGGTCAGGGTTATCACCCCTGGGCTGGTAGTAGATACAGACACCTTAGAAGATTCCGAGAACAATTTTTTGATGAGTATTTCACCTGATAAAGAAAGATGGGGTATTGCCTTTGTGGATCTATCTACAGGAGAGTTCAAAGCTACAGAGATTGTCGAAGATACTGTCCTGATTGAAGAAACCATGCGGGTTGCCCCCAAAGAAATACTTGCTCCAAAATCTCTTAGCAGTAATGAGACTTTTCTTGCGCTTTTTAAATCAAACAATAAATACGTTTTAACATACCTTGATAATGAGATATTTGACTATGAAAGAGCACTCAAGTTAATATCTAAGCAGATAAAAATAGATATTCTCGAAGGCCTCAACTTTGACGATATGAAAGAGGCCATTAAAGCTGCCGGTGGTATAGTCCATTATATCAAGGCCACTCAAAAGGCGGAACTCGATCATATCAATCACCTTATGCTTTATCAGGTTCATGACTATATGATAGTGGATGAGCCTACTAAGAGAAACCTGGAACTCTTTTCTACTATGAAAGATAACTCTAAGAAGGGCTCTCTAATACACATACTCGATGATACATCTACAGCCATGGGAAGCAGAAAAATAAGAAACTGGTTGAATTATCCAGTTCTAAGTGTTGATAAAATAAGGGAAAGGCTTGATGCGGTTGAAGAATTTAAAGATGAGAAAATAGTTCGGACAGACTTAAGAAGATTATTAAAAGAAATACGTGATTTAGAGAGGATTAATAGTAAAGTTTCTTTGGCAACTATTAATGCCAGGGATTTGATCCAATTAAAGACATCTATAAAGACACTCCCGGCAATTAAAGAGATCCTTAAACGATTATCTTCGAGCCTTTCTCAAAGGAAATTTTCCAGGCTCGATGAATTAACTGATATATACAATCTAATAGAGAATTCTATAGCCGAAGATCCCCCCTATACCATTAGGGAAGGTGGCTTGATCAAAGAGGGTTATGACGAGACTCTGGATCAGTTGAGAGAGATCGGCAAGGGAGGAAGGAGTTGGATTGCAACTCTGGAGGCTAAAGAGAGAAAAAAAACAGGGATCAATTCTCTAAAGGTCGGGTTCAATAAGGTTTTCGGGTATTATATAGAAGTTACGAAAGCAAATTTAGGCCGCGTACCCAAAGATTATATGAGAAAACAGACCTTGGTCAATGCAGAGAGGTATTTTACTCAGGAACTGAAAGGGTATGAATCCACTGTATTAGAAGCTAAAGAGAAACAATTTGAATTGGAATTTCAGTTGTTCAATCAAGTTCGAGAACAAATCGGGAAACAGACCCAACGAATACAGCTCACATCTTCTTTACTGGCCGAGCTTGACACATTGCTCTCCCTCGCTGAGGTAGCTGATAGATACAATTATGTCAAACCCTTGATAAATGAAGAAGACAGGATTGTTATCATAGATGGGAGACATCCGGTAATTGAACAGATGAATTTGGGGGAGAGGTTTGTCCCTAATGACATAACACTTGACAGAGAAGATAATCAGTTGATAATAATTACTGGCCCTAATATGTCCGGGAAATCTACCATAATGAGACAGGTTGCCCTTATTGTTCTAATGGCCCAAATAGGGAGCTTTGTCCCTGCAAAAGAGGCCGTAATAGGTCTGGTTGACAGGATATTTACCCGTGTTGGCGCGTCGGACAACCTGGCTAAGGGGGAAAGTACATTCATGGTTGAGATGAACGAAACGGCCGGCATACTTCGAAATGCGTCAAATAAGAGTTTAATCATCATGGATGAGATAGGAAGGGGTACGAGCACCTTTGATGGTGTAAGTATTGCATGGGCAGTAGCTGAATATATCCATGACAAAGAAGAACTCCAGGCAAAGACCCTTTTCGCTACCCATTATCATGAACTAACAGAGTTGGCTTTGACAAAAGATAGGGTAAAAAACTATAATATCGCTGTTAAAGAGTGGAATGATCGAATCATTTTTTTAAGAAAGCTGGTAAAAGGCGGAACGAATCGGAGTTATGGTATTCAGGTTGCAAGGCTGGCCGGGCTGCCAACAGATATTATTGATCGTGCTAAGGAAATTCTTTTAAACTTTGAAAGAGGAGAATTAAATGAGGTAGGGATACCCAAAATAGCCTTATCGAAATATAATAGTCCTAAAGCAGAAAATTGTCAATTAAGCCTATTCAATAAGGATACAGATTATCTGCACGAAGAATTGAAAAGTTTAGACATCTCTACCATAACTCCTTTAGAGGCATTGAATAAATTAAATGAATTAAAAGAAAAGGCCGATAGAGGCAAATAAGTCAAAAATGTCGTCAGAGCAGACTTCTACGATCTGGGTTTAATTTTTTGGACATTGCTTCATGTAACTTCTCAAAAAGTTCGGGTAAACTATATCTCGAGACTATTCACTGGATTCCTGCTTTCGCAGGAATGACAGGCACTTACATACAGTCGTCATTCCCGCGGAAGCGGGAATCTAGTATCCATTACCCGGACTTATTGAGAAGTTACTGCTTCATAAGCCAACTTATTGAATTATAATGCTATTTATCTTTAGGCAATCAACACCAAAACAAATTGTTCTTTAATTATAGTATGTTATAGAACACCAAATTCAAGACTGTCCAATTTTGCGGCTTTTTTGTAAGTCATTGAAATAACAGTACTTTAGAAACAAGAGAGTTCGAAATTGGAGAAGTCTGCACTCTAACCTTGAACCGTGAACCTTGGAACTTAGAACCTGAGTAGTTACAAATATGCGAGAATATAAATTAAAATCCAATGTTGCTGACTATAGGTCATTTATAGATTATGAGAATGATTTGAATACGGAGCAACAGGAGGTTGTATTTGCAAAAGAGGGGCCCCTTCTGGTCATTGCAGGTGCCGGCAGCGGTAAGACCCGAACGGTTACCTATAGGGTTGCTCGCCTTATAGAAGATGGCATAGAACCCTCCAGAATTTTATTGGTTACATTCACCAATAAGGCAGCGAAAGAGATGCTTCACAGGGTCGAATCTCTGATTAATATGAACATAAACAGGTTATGGGGAGGTACTTTTCATCATATAGGTAATATAACCCTGCGTGCACATTCAAAGGCCATAGGATACGAAAATAACTATACTATACTGGATCGAGAGGACTCTAAAGATCTACTGAACAGTTGTATTGCAGAAAGGGGTTTGAACAAAAAAGAGAATAGGCTGCCAACGGGTGATGTCTTAAGGGATATTATTAGCCTGTCAGTTAATGCCAATAAAACATTAGAAGAGATCATACTTAATCGATACCCTCATTTAGAAAATTATATATTTGAGTTAACAATGGTTTCAAGACGATACGGTTTTCAAAAGAAAAGGCTGAACCTGATGGACTTTGACGATCTGCTTTTCTATTGGAAGTATTTATTAGAGCAGCATCAAGAGATAAGGAAAGCGTATTGTGAAAGGTTTCACTATATCCTGGTTGATGAATATCAAGACACCAATAAAATTCAGTCGGATGTTATCGATATACTTGCATCTTTTCATAGAAATGTTATGGTTGTAGGTGATGATTCTCAGAGTATTTATTCCTTTAGAGGTGCGAATTTTGCAAATATAATTGAATTTCCAAATCGATATCCAGATGCAAAGGTATTTAAACTGGAGACAAACTATCGGAGTACACCGGAGATACTCTATTTAGCAAACTGCAGTATCGACTATAACCAAAACCAATTCCCAAAGAAACTGAGGGCTATGCGAAAAAGCGGGACAAGGCCTGCCCTTGTTCCTCTTGGTGATGTGATAGAGCAGGCCAATTTCGTTGCCCAACGAATCCTTGAATTAAAAGAAGAGGGGGGCATTTCTTTAAACGACATATCGGTCTTATATAGAGCCCACTACCACTCTATGGAACTACAGATGGAACTGACGAGAAGAGGGGTTCCCTTTGAGATCAGATCCGGCTTAAGGTTCTTTGAGCAGGCCCATATAAAGGATATCATCGGGTTCTTACGAATTGTTGTAAATCCATTTGATGAACTCTCCTGGAAGAGGGTGCTAAAACTATTTCCAGGTATTGGTAATGTTACCGCAGAAAAGATATGGAAGTTCCTCTCCTGTCGCAATGAGCCATTAAAAGCGATTGATTCAAATGATATATTTAGTTTGATCTCCAATAAGGCATCATCGAGCATGGATAGGTTCAGGGTAATCTTAAGTGAGATTAAAGACCCGCCTACGAAGTACCATCCTGATGAGATGGTCCGTATTATCATGGAGGCCGGTTATAAAGACTACCTCCAGGATAATTACCCCAACTTTGAATCGAGGATAGAGGATATCAATCAATTGAGCCACTTTTCTAATCGATACAACTCAACAGAGGCCTTTCTCAGTGAAATGGCTTTATTGACTGACTTATCAGCCGAGCAAATTACTATTGATAAGGATGACCGAGAAAGAATAATATTAAGCTCCATTCATCAGGCAAAGGGGCTGGAATGGAAGGTTGTATTTCTTATCTGGTGTGTGGATGGAAGATTTCCAACTTCAAGGAGCCTAGAAGACCATGACGGGGAGGAAGAGGAAAGAAGACTCTTCTATGTTGCAACCACTAGAGCCAAAGATGACCTTTACATTTGTTATCCAACATTGGATTATTACAGCAAGCAATCCAGGAGGCTTTTGTGGCCTTCGAGGTTTATCAAAGAGTTAGAGCCATCTGCTTACGAGAAATGGGCGATAAAAGAGGATTTTTCTCTTTTTTATGATATTAAAACCGATAAAAACCTTATGAGTTAACAATGCTATGATGAAATATAATTTTAAATTAAACAAGAAGTCTTATAAAGAAAACAAGCTTTTATTTTTGCGGGCTGGAAATTACTTCGTTGTTTGCGCTGTTTTTATTGGCCTTTTGCTTTCGTCCAATGTGTCGGCGTATACTTGTGAGAATCTTTATCAATCCGCAATAAAGGAGTTTAACTCCCTGAAGGCCTCAAAGGCAAAGAGAAGATACAGGAGTAACTGGATAACCTGTGCCAGGAAATTTGAAAAGGTTTATAAAAATTGCCCAAAAAGCTCCAGGGCTGATGATGCTATGTATAAGGTGGGGAATCTCTATCAAGATTTATATGGCTATTCAAACAGGAACTCTGATCTCGATAAAGCGATTCAAACCTATCAGAGACTGATAAAAAGATATAAAAGAAGCAAAATGGCCGATGATGCCCAGTTCAGAATTGCAGATATTTATGATAGACATAAGAATTATAAAACAAAGGCTTACATAGAGTATTCTAAAGTTATTTCTAATTTTCCAAAGGGAAACTTATCCAAAAAAGCCAGAGTAAGATTGAATAAATTAAAGAAGTATAGGCCTGTCGTCACATCTAAAAAGTCATCCGGCAAAAAAAGAGGTGATCCTGTACGGGTAACCAGGGTCAGGCACTGGTCTAATCCAGACAACAGCAGAATAGTGATTGATCTAAATAAAAGTGTTTCCTTTAAGGGCCATCTATTGAAAAGTGACCCGTCTATCAAAAAACCTCCGCGTTTGTATGTGGACTTGTTAAATACAAGACTCAGCCCGGATTTACGCCAGCCAATACCTATAAATGATGGTCTTTTAAAGAGAGTCAGGGCAGGGCAATACAAAGATAACATAGTAAGAGTTGTACTGGATATCGAGAGTATCAAAAGCTATAAGGTCTTTCCTCTGGAGAATCCTTTTAGAATAGTGATTGATGTAACAGGCAAAGGCTCTGTTTCCAAAAGAACTGAGATTTCAAATAAGAGCAAGGCGCCAACCTTAACCCAACAGTTGGGTCTTGGTATCGGCAAGATAGTGATTGACCCAGGACATGGGGGGCGTGATCCAGGGGCCGTTGGTCCGACAGGTCTGAAAGAGAAGGACGTTGTTTTAAGGATTGCCAAAAAACTGGAATTGGTTATTAAGGAAAAACTGGGCTGTGAAGTTGTCCTGACAAGGAGAGGTGACCACTTCGTTCCACTCGAGGAGAGAACCGCTATTGCTATCACTCAGAAGGCCGATCTATTCATATCTATTCATGCCAATGCGAGTTCCCACAAAAGCATCCATGGGATTGAGACATACTCTTTAAACCTTTCCACAGATGAGAGTGCCGCTGAAGTAGCAGCCAGAGAAAATGCAACAACTACCTTGAATATAAGTGATCTTCAAGACGTGTTACGTGAAATTATGATGAACTCGAAGATCAATGAGTCCAGCAGATTGGCTGTTTATGTTCAAGAATCTTTAATTAAAGGCATGCGTTCCAAATACTCAAAGGTAAAAGATATTGGAGTGAAGCAGGCTCCTTTTTATGTGCTAATCGGGGCAGATATGCCGAGTATACTGGTGGAGGTTTCTTTTATAAGTAACAACATGGAGGAGAAGAGGCTTAAGAAAAACGAGTACATTGAGATGATTGCATCTTCAATATTCACAGGTATAAAAGGATATATTGACGGGATAAAGTTAGCCGGATATTAACAGAGCTGCTGCCAAAACGAAACATTCATGAGACATTGGCTCACAAAGAACGATGAAAATTGCAGTCAGGACAGCCGAGACGGTTGTCCTACCAGGTGTGGTGATTTTATAATTCAAACATTCAAAGGACGAGTTTGGAGATGACTGTGGATGAAAGAGAAAAAAAAGTTAAATACAAAAAGGTCTGAGAGGCGCAGGTATCCAAGAATAAATACCTTACTGGATGCAAGGTTTGTGATAGTCAGCAAGGGTATTGATAGGGATTTTTCATCAAGTGTAATTCAGGCAAAAGCAATAAGTGTTTCTACAAGAGGAGTTTCTCTTAAGACCAATGTTGTCCAGATTGATGGTCTTCATATCGCTTCTTCTGTATCCGTTTCAGGAAAGAATACAATCCAACTGGAGATTGATTTACCGTCTTGTTCGAAGACGATAAATGCAGAGGCAGAGCTTAGATGGTATGATCTTACCCCTGAAGACAATGAATTTCTCTATAATATGGGCTTGTCTTTTACAAAGCTAAATGAAGAGAATAGAGAAGCACTAAAACAATTTATAATTGAAGAGAAAAGAAAAGAAGAAAAACCCCGTCTTGGTTTTATTCGCAATTGGTTCTTTAGAAAATAACTGTTTCGGTAATTGTTTAGCCATCTTAAGGAGCTAATGAGATTTTATGATTTGGCGAAACAGTTACCTGCTTAGTTATTTGTGAAAGATATTAGAATTAAAATTGCCTGCCTTCACACAACTGGAAAACAAGTATCTTTGTAACAGTTTAGCTTTTTGAAATTTTAGTTGCTAAGGCGGTGGTCAAATTTTAATCCGTGCAACTGTTTGAACATCTAAGTGAGTTAAGAAAGAACAGGGGGAGAGATGCGAGTTCTGCACGGGTTAAAATTTGATTGCCGTTGAAGCTTGGCGAGTGCTTTCTGTTTCATAAGGCTAAAATAATACATATCTTTTAATGGCTGAAAGGCATGAGATTTGGAAGCATATAAAATAAGTTCAAATTTAATAAAGGCTTTCTATTTGGTAATCGTCTTCGTTCTTTTTGTTTTATTAGTGCCATACAGTAAAGGGCTGTTTTTCAAAGAGGGTTTCAGGTGGCTATATATCCTTCTTCTATCCTTTTGTCTTTCTTATACTTTAACCCCGATTGTAAGACATTTTGCAAAAAAAAGGGGAGTTCTTGATTATCCAGACAGCAGAAAAATCCATCAGCAAGTTACTCCTCTGTTGGGAGGTATTCCTGTATATATTGCCTTTGTCGTAGCTGTCTGCAGCAATAATATCTTTACAAGACCATTATTGGGCATTTTGTCTGGTGGAATCCTGATATTTTTCGTAAGTGTAATAGACGATATCTATGGGGTAAAGGCATGGATAAAACTACTTATCCAGATTTTAGCGACCCTAATAGTTATTAACTCCGGAATCATGCTAAACCTGTTTCCTAAGATCCCTTTAGGGGTGGAACTAAATGTTTTCTTAACGTTTTTATGGGTGATTGGTATTACCAATTCTTTCAACTTTTTCGATGGGATGGATGGCCTGGCTTCAGGTTTAGGTATAATTACAGCCTTTTTTATTGGGGTTGTCGCTTTTCAAACGAATCAGCCTTTCTTTGGCTGGATAGCTATTGCTATCGTAGGCAGTTGCATGGGATTCTTGCCTTATAATCTCAGGATAAACAACCCTGCTACTATATTTTTGGGTGATGCTGGAAGCAATTTCTTAGGGTTTACTTTAGCATGCCTTGCCATACTCGGTGAGTGGGCGGATAATAATCCGATCGTCTCCCTGGCGACTCCTTTACTTATTTTTTGGATATTCATTTTTGATATGGTCTATATAACGATAACAAGGATAGCCACTAAAAAGGTTAGGAATTTCAAGGAATGGATAGACTATGTGGGGAGGGATCATCTCCACCATCGCCTGGCCATGCTTTTAAATAGTGAAAAGCAAAGCGTTCTTTTTATCTTTTTGCTTTGTGTGTGTATGGGCATTGGTTCAATTGCGCTCCGTCATGCCAGTACTTTAGATGCATTCCTATTATTAGCCCAGGCGGCAATCATTGTCGGACTTGTAACCATACTGGATGTAAGGGGGAAAAGATCAAAACTAATTTGAAAGATAATAGGTTGACTTTTCAAATTTTATAATTATTTTTATATAAGAAAAAACTATAAGAATTGGTGAATACTATGAAAGATACAAAAGATAAAATACCC
>JAUXFK010000106.1 GCA_030623035.1 Deltaproteobacteria bacterium
CACGATTTAAAACAATAACATAAATATAAAGAATAATAAATTACTTTAAGGAAATATAGATGTCGTTAAAATCCTTTTTTGCTTTTTCCAGATCATCAAGATGATTGATATTAAAAAAAAGGGATTGCTGCGGATCGAAATAGTGTATTTCCTCACTGCTGATTTCTTTGACCCGAACTTTGGGGAAAAAGCTTTTAATCTTTAATCTGTTTGATTGCATAGAGGCCTCAATATGATTCCGGCATCTCTTTGAATAGACGGCATGGAGAGGTTGGAGACCATCATCTGAGCGGGGAACAACCACGTCGAAGTTATCTATCTTTGATATTGCATATTCGATAAACCCTTTATTAATAAAGGGCATGTCACAGGCAGTTACAAAAATATGCTGGGATGATGCGTAGAACAGTCCTGTATAAATTCCGCCTAAAGCCCCTTTATTAGGGATAAGGTCCGTTACGATTTTAAGATCAAGATGGAGATATTCAATGGGGTTGTTTGTAACGAGGATTATATCATCAAAGACATCCCTGAATATATCGATTGTCCGGTCAATTATCCTTTGACCATTGATCTTCAGGAAAGCCTTGTTTATACCTATCCTTGTGCTTTTGCCCCCAGCTAAGATAACCCCTGTCAATGCAAAATATCCTAATATTTGTTACTGGCCCGTTAAGAGATCATTATCTCTATCTCTTTCGGGTCTTCACAGTCCTTCAAAGCGGAGATCATCCCCTTTATTGACCGAATCATCATATCCTTAATAAAGGGTTTCAAGGTGATACTTTCACCATTGACCCTGAGAATTATCGAGGGTCTTTTTTCCTTCTTAAGAAACCTGTCTTCAATGATATCTGCAATGCCTTCTATATCGTCTATACTTTTACACGGAACATCGATATCAAAGTCCTTATCGCTGGCCAGGGCGAATAACATATCCTTCTTTGAACATAACAGTTCTCTGTTCGTATCTTTCCGATAAACCTCAATCTTTGGATGACGATCATTCTTGTACCCTTCTGATATGATTATATCCACATCCCTGATGAATCTTACGCTGAGTTCTTTTAATGGCAACTCAGCTTCCACATCTCTTATCATCGCCATCTTCATAGATGATGATATTACTGTAGTATGGGCTCCTGCCTTTTTGTGCCGCCAGCTATCCTTTCCTTGTCTGTCGATTTCAAAGCCGTGAATATCATGCTTAACAGTAGCAACCTTATATCCTCGCTTGTTTAGCTCAGGGATTATCTTTTCGATTAGGGTTGTCTTTCCGCTATTTGAATTACCGACAATAGATACAATGGGTATCATTTTAACCTCTTTAAATTCATTAATATTCTACCTTCACCTTTTTCCAGCCCAGGCCGTCTAATGCAATAATCATACTCGTAATGTTGGAAGAGCCTTCTCCTGTCTGATACATAATCGCATCGCGATAGAGCCTTGCCACCGGATACTCCTCTGAATATCCATAACCACCGAATATCTCAACTGCAAACCGGGCAGACTTTACACAGGTCTCTGCTGCGATATGTTTTGCTATCGTACTCTCGAGGGTGTTCCTGATGTTTTGATCCGCCAGAAAGGCAGCCTTGTACAAAAGAACCCTCGACGCCTCTGTTCCGGCTATCATGTCGGCAATCTTTTGCTGGTTCATCTGAAATTCACCGATTCTTTTGCCAAAGGCCTCTCTTTCATTACAGTATCGAATACTTTCGTCTATACATGCCTGGGCAACCCCAACAGCCCCTGCTGCAACACTAATCCTCCCAAAATCGAGGGCATTCATTGCTATTTTAAACCCTTGCCCCAATTCTCCGACAAGGTTTTGTTCCGGTATCCTGCAATCTTCGAATATAAGCTCCCCAGTGGGTGCACAGTGGTGACCCAGTTTGTTCTTTATCTCCTTCCTCTTTAGACCCGGCATATCCTTTTCAATAATAAAACACGAGATTCCCCTATGTTTCGGTATAATCTTTGGATCAGTCTTGACATAAACCACGCCTGCATCCATTATAGGGGCGTTGCTGATCCACATTTTTGACCCATTTACAACAAAGGAATTGCCGTCTTTTATGGCAGTCGTTTGAATAGAGGCAAAGTCTGATCCGGCATTCGGCTCTGTCATCGCATTTACGCCAAATAGTTCACATTGAATCAGCTTTTTTATATACTTTTTCTTCTGTTGGTCCGTCCCCCAATTTAGAATTGTCAAAGGGCAGGTAAGGGCCTGCATATTAAAGAAATGCCTTAATGAGGATTCTGCCCTGCATATCTCCTCTACTATTATCGCATGTGCGATATGTCCAAGGTTTGAACCACCGTAATGCTCTGGAAAGACGGACCCAAAAAAACCGTGGTCTGCCATCTTTTTAACAATCTCGTTTTGGAACCTGTGTGCATGATCATCCGTTGATACTTTTGGCATGATCTCTTTTTCAGCAAAGTCTCTTGCGAGCCTTTGTACTATCTTTTGTTCCTCTGTCAAGAAGAAATCCATATTTAAGCTCCAGTAAATTAAATGGTTATTGACTTCCCTTTACAAAAAGAGAGGTCTCAGCCATTTAGTGTCCATCCAGAAATGAGCAATTTTGTTCAAGGTCAAGGAAGGCGAAGATTTTATCCACAGGAATATATGGACATATTTCGAGGATTAAAATCTGAACCTGACGCAGAGATTGGGCAAAAGGGCCATTTATGGATGGACACTATTTAAGACTATTTCGCTTTGGATATCTCTTCGATGGCTTCGGGGTTTTCTATGGATGAGATGTCTCCGATATCCTCTCCAAGATACTTCTTTTTTATAGTTCCTCTCACTATCTTTGCAGAACGGGTCTTGGGAAGAGCACCCAAAAAACGGACACCCTCAGGTCTCAGTGTCTTGCCGTGAAATTTGACAACCTGTTCTTTAAGCTCTTCTCTCAGTTCTTCACTTGGGGAATAACCGGATTGCAGAGTTACAAAACATACAACGGCCTCTCCCTTTATCTCATGAGGAACGCCAATGGCAGCCGCCTCTGATACAGCAGGGTGTTCAATAAGTGCTGCCTCTATTTCTCCAGGCCCGGTTCTCTTGCCTGCTACCTTTATCGTATCATCGGAACGACCATGCAAAAACCAGAATCCGTCTTCGTCCACATGTGCCCAGTCTCCATGATACCAGACCTCAGGCCATTTAGAGAAATATGTTTCCAGGTAACGCTGCGGGTCTTTTAGGAATCCCTTTGTAAAAGAAGGACACGGCTTTTTGCAAACAAGATGCCCAATACCTCCCCGAATGGGGTTGCCATCGTCGTCAAATACATCTATATCCATAGCCAGTCCAGGACCTCCTAAAGTACAGGGCTTGAGAGGAGAGATAGGCAGGGGGGATAAGAGACAACCTACCATTTCAGTACCCCCGGATATGTTAATAATCGGAGATTGTTTCTTGCCGATATTTTCAAAGAACCACATATATGAATCCGGATCCCACGGTTCACCTGTGGATCCGAGTATCCTGAGACTTGAAAGATCGTGTTTTTCTACCCATTCTAAACCGGATCTCATAAGAAGACGGATTGCAGTAGGTGATATCCCCAGGGTTGTAATCTGGTGGCGTTCAACCATATCCCATATGCGGTCCGGATTCGGATAATTCGGTGCTCCTTCATAGATTATATGGGTTCCGCCATAGTGTTGTACACCGATAATCTGCCATGGCCCCATCATCCAACCAATATCCGTTACCCAGAAGAATCGATCATTGGGTTTTGCATCAAATGCATAACCCAGCTCTTTAACGATTTGAGCAGTAGAACCTGCATGTGTATGTATAGTCCCTTTGGGAGGACCCGTGGTCCCTGATGAAAACAGGATCATTGCAAAATCCTCTGCATCCATTTTTTCAGTCTCAAATTGTTTTGACTGTTTCGGTACAATATCATCCCACCATATGTCTCTTCCATCAATCCATGGTATATCATGTTTTCCAATGCGTTTTTTAACGATAATATGCTTTATGCTCGAACACATCTTTGCAGCTTCGTCACATATGGGCTTCAGCTCAATTTGCTTTCCTCTGCGAAAAGACCCATCGGCTGTAAAGAGAACCTTTACTTCTGCGTCATCCATACGGATTGCCAAAGCTTTAGCTCCAAAACCCGAAAAAACAGGGACAAAGGGCGCTCCTATCTTCAGGCATGCCCAAAATGCTACAATAAGCTCCGGGATCATAGGCATATAGAAACCGATAGTGTCCCCCTTTTTAATACCCAGGCCTGTCAAGGCATTTGCACAGCGGTTGGCCTCTGTGTATAGATCAAAATACGTCCATTTTTCAATGGTTCCATCCTCCCCTTCCCAGATAAAGGCCAGACGGTTCTTGGCTAAAGGGTCTTTTGCATGACGATCCAGACTGTTATGTGCAATATTGATTTTTCCTCCGATAAACCATTTTGCCCATTCAAAACTCCTGGATTTATCCAGGTCCAACAACTTATCGTATGTTTTGAACCACTCTACATTGCAGTCTTCCATCATTGCGTCCCAGAACCACTCGATGTCATCTACTGATCTGGATATTAACTCCTTATAGGTCTTGATACGATGTTTATCCATGAACCTCTTTACATTGCTCTTTTTTATGTAATCACCATATGGGTTCCATATTACCTCTTTCATAAACCTTCCTTTCTGTTTGTTCATCATATCTTGATCACTCCTTAAGATCTTTCCCTTCCTTGACCTTGAACAAAATTGCTCATTTCTTGATGGACACTAGCGTAGCGAATTTAGAATCTTCAAAATGGTTCAAATCGTAAGTAAAAGATTATTCAAATCATAAAATCTCATTAGCTCCTTAAGATGGCTAAAGAATTACAAATGTCCAAATTCTATTTTATAGACCAGGTATTGTCAATAGATTGTTTTTTACTTGACTGTACAGGTTGAGTTATGTATTATTTTTGTATTTTTTATTAATCAATCGCATGGTTAAATAATCAACTTATTCGTTTGCCATTAAAAATCGAGAATCTCCTTTTGAATCACCATGAGAAGGGTTTCTAAATCCAGAGGTTCTATGTCCGTTCATAGAGTTTTATTTTAATTTTAAATAAATAACAAAGAAGGAGGGTGAAAATGGGAAAGGCATTGGAAGGTCTCAAGGTGTTGGACTTAACCCAGTTTGAGGCGGGAACAACATCTACAATATTACTGGGATTTTTAGGGGCAGATGTAATAAAGGTTGAAAATCCGGCAACAGGCGATGCAGGGAGATTCGCTTTTTCAGAAAAACGTGATGAGGGGATCGATTCATTCTACTTCATCTTTCTCAATGCGAATAAAAAGAGCGTTACCTTGAATCTAAAGAGCGAAAAGGGAAAAGAACTCTTTAAAGAGATGGTTAAAAAAGCGGATGTGGTCGTTAATAACTTTGCCGTCGGAACCATGGAGGGTCTTGGAATCGGGTATGATGTGTTAAAAGAAGTAAATCCAAAGATTATCTATGCCGCAGTCACTGGATTTGGAACTTATGGGCCTTATAAGGATTATCCCTGTTTCGATATCGTCGCACAAGCCGTGGGTGGTTTAATGGGAATGACCGGCTACCCTGAAAATCCTCCTACAAAAGTGGGAACAGGTCTGGGAGACAGTATTGCAGCGACTAATTTAACGGTTGGCATATTGGCCGCATTGTACCAAAGAGAAAAGACCGGCGAAGGACAGGAAATTGAGGTGGCAATGCAGGATTCGATATTTAATACATTGAGACCTGTATACAATTTCTATTATCTTATGGGCAAGCAGGCCCCTGAGAGAACAGGAAATCAAACAAAGTTGATAGCCCCATGGAACAGTTATAAAACAAAAGACGGCTGGGTGGTAGTCGGCTTACTTACAAATCCTCTGTGGGAAAATCTGCTTAAGGCTATAGGCAGAGATGACTGTCTGGGGGATGAAAGATTTGCTGACCCATTGTCTCGTGGGACACATCATGAGGTTGTAGATAGTATGATTGAAGAGTGGACAAGCAAGAGGAATAAGATGGAGGCCATGTCCTATCTTGCCAGTAGAGATGTCCCATGCGGCGCTGTACTGGATCAAAAAGAATTAATGGAAAATCAGCAATTAAAAGAGAGAGAAATGGTTTTAGAGATTGAACATCCGAAAAGAGGGAAGCATGAGATAATTGGCTGTCCCATCAAGCTATCGAAATCAAAGGTAGATATAAAATCTGCCCCTCTTCTTGGTGAAAATACCAATGAGATATTGAGTTCAATGCTTAATTTGACCGATGATGATCTCACTAAACTGAAAGAGGAAAAAGTAATCTGATATTTAAAATAAAATGGTAAACTTTAAAGGTGGTGTAACTCTTTTACACGACCATTTTTTCGCTTAAAAGATATGTAGGATGGGCTCTGCCCACCAAAATACTTTATTAATATAATGAAAAGGATGTTATGATTAAAATCAGAATTCATGGAAGAGGGGGGCAGGGGGCGGTTACTTTTGCTCACATGTTATGTCTGGCCGCGACCTATGAGGACAAGTTTGTGCAGTCTTCTCAAGGACAGACCTGGGACCGAAGGGGTACTCCTATGGAAGGATATGCCAGGATTGGAGATAAACCCATATCTGAAAGGGGATTAATCACTGAGCCGGATTATGTGGTAGTCCTGGATCCGACAATTATAACAGCGGTGAACGTGGAAGCAGGGATAAAGGAAGATGGAATGCTCATCGTTAATTCGCCGGTTGATTTTCAGTTTAAACATAAGTCCTTTTGTATAGATGCAACGTCTATTGCACTTGACAACCTCAAATCTTCGATAACGAATACGACGATGTTGGGTGCCTTTGCTGGTGTAACTCATTTGATAAGCCTCGATTCTGCGGAAAAAGGGGTGACACAGATGCTGAGCAAAAAATTTTCAACTGAGGTTATTAAAAATAATATTGGAGCGGTTAAGGCTGCATTCAAAGAGGGAACTTGATGAAAAGGGAATACATAAGAGGCGGCGTTATACATAACTCGGGGAATTCTGTGATTTTTAAGACAGGGGGGTGGAGGGTTTTTCGTCCCGTTATCGACCAGTCCATGTGTAATCGCTGCAAATTGTGCTATTGGTACTGTCCTGACAATACAATTATCTGGGAAGAGGATAATGTTGGTATAAATTATGAGTACTGTAAAGGCTGTGGTATTTGTGCCCATGAATGCCCTAAAAGTGCGATTCAAATGGAGAGGGAGAAACTATGAGAATGTATCTGTCTGGCTCTGAAAGTCTGGCCCATGGTGTTCGATTATCGAGGGTAGGGGTTATATCTGCATATCCGATTACACCCAACACGCAGGTTTTAGAGACACTATCCACAATGATAGATAGAGGAGAGCTAGATTCCGACGCTATTAATGCAGAGTCCGAGGTAGGGGCGATGAATATATGCGCCGGTGCAACCGCTGTCGGGGTTAGGGCGTTTACCTGTACATGCGCCCAGGGTTTAGCATACATGAAAGAGATGCTATGGATGGCTTCAGGAATGGCCCTGCCGGTAGTCGTAGGGGATACCAGCCGTGCTATCGGGTCTCCCCAGACGTTTTCCTCTGATTTTTCTGACACCCTCTCAGAGAGGGATGCGAGTTTTATCCAGTATTACTGTGAAAATGGCCAGGAGGCGGTAGATTCCTTAATAATGGCATACAGGATCGGTGAGGATTCCAGGATACTTCTGCCCAGTATTGTTATAATTGAAGGGTTTCGCCTGTCTCATACATATGAACTCGTGGATATTCCGGATCAAGATATGGTAGACCGGTTTTTGCCGACATATGATCCGAAACACGCCTTTATTGATCCGAAGTATCCTGTAATGCAAGGGGGACCGGCCCTTTCAACGGTTACTTTTGACGGATTGAAGTTTCAGCAGTTCTCTGCCATGCAAAAGGCAAAGGAGATTATACGAGAAACATGCAGGGAATTCGCAGACCTTTTCGGCAGAGACTACTACGGATTGGCAGAGCCTTATAAGACAGACGATGCAGAGATCGTTGTGGTTGCAATGGGTTCCGTAGTGAGTGTCATACGTGATATGGTAGATGAATACAGGGAAAAGGGGCATAAGATCGGATTATTGAAGCTCAGGTGTTTTAGACCCTTTCCCAAAGAAGAGATAAGAGATGCCATTGTAGGTTCCGAGAAGGTCCTGGTTTTGGATCGAGCTACCTCGCCGGGTTCTGATGGGATTACCTATCTGGAAGTAAAGGCTGCTTTACAGCGTTGCCCCGTCGTCGTATCGAACTATATAATAGGAAGTCAAGATATATTTCAAAAGGATATTGCCAATATGTTTGATACTGTATTGAGCAGGGACGATGAGTTCATCGAATGGTACAATCTGGAATTTAAGGAAGAGGTTTTAGAACTCAGCGGTTATGATAACTATGAAAGACTTTTGAAGTCTGAAGACATTGATAGACAGATCGAAGAAGGTGAGGGCATACAGGCATTGGGAAATCCATTCTGTCCTGGATGCGGTGGCTTAATATGTGCGAAACTCGCCTTCAGCATGTTGGACAAGAACACCTTTGTTACGGCCAACTGCGGCTGTCTTGGGGTTATACCCGCAGCTTTTCCCCAGACATGTCTCAAGGTCCCTTCTGCATTCTTTAGTTTCAGCAGTGCAGGAGCAGCAGCGAGTGGTGTGGAAGTCGGGCTAAGACGGAAGAAGATCGATATGGACATCTTTTTGCTGGGAGGCGATGGAGGTATTCTTGACATCGGTCTTCAAACCCTGTCCGGTGCGTTAGAGAGAGGCCATAATATAACTTATCTCCTTTACGACAATGAGGCTTATATGAATACTGGTGTGCAAAGGAGCGGGTCTACGCCTTATTTGGCCAGAACAAAGACGACACCCAGCGGAAAGAAGATTCGAAAAAAGGATATAATGAAGATAGTAGAGGCACACGAAAATGTATATACAGCAACGGTATCTCCGGCATATCCGCAGGATTTTATGCGTAAAGTTCAAAAAGCAAGGGAACACAAAGGGCCTTCCTTTATCCATGCGATTGCCCCCTGTCCTACCGGATGGGAGTACGATGCATCTCTAACCATAGAGATTGCCCGTCTCGCTGTACAGACAGGCCTCGTTGTACTGTACGAACAGGAACATGGAAAGAGAACCATAAACAGGATACCAAAGAAGCGGAAACCGATCGAGGAATACTTATCTAAGCAGAGAAGGTTTTCACACCTTACTTTGGAACAGATAAAAGAGATACAAGAGAATGTTGACAAGAGATTTATCGAACTGACCGGTCAGCCTATGGTTTAGTGCTCTAACTCGTAAATTCGATGTCGTGCTTTAGGCCAGAGTTCTGATCGTTGACCAGACGGATTCGGGGAATCCTAAAGTGCCTAAAGTTAAGGAATAGGCTTTCAGACCATTAATCATGTATTACGGAACTTTGAATAGAGCAAGCTATCATAAAGCAAACATGGCAAGAATCAGAGCGGATTTTAAGAATGAAATCAAAATAGAA
>JAUXFK010000239.1 GCA_030623035.1 Deltaproteobacteria bacterium
AAATTTGATTGCCGTTGAAGCTTGGAGAATGCTTTCTGTTTTATAAGGCTAAAATAATACAATCTTTCAAAATTGTAAAAAAATTTGACAACCCGTTTTCTTTTATGGTAGGAAGAAACACAACAAATTTCGACAAAGAACTTAAAAACGAATGGAAGGTGCGGATAAGGTATTGTGGCTAAAATATTAATCTATAGGGATAAATGCAAAGGTTGTGGTTTCTGTATTGAAGCCTGTCCAAAAGATATTATTGTGATCGACAAAGAACTGAATATCCAGGGATACTTTCCTGCTGTAGTACAGGATAATGATAATTGTACGGGTTGTACACTTTGTGCCGAAGTCTGTCCGGATGTGGCCATTGAAGTATATAAGTAGTGAAAGGATAAGTTGGTATGGTAGAAAGGGTGCTTCTTAAAGGAAATATTGCTATAGCGAAAGGTGCTATTGCCGCAGGATGCAGATACTATTTTGGTTATCCGATTACACCACAAAATGATATACCTGAATACCTCTCCAGTGAATTACCAAAGGTAGGTGGTACTTTTATTCAGGCGGAAAGTGAAGTAGCCTCTATAAATATGGTTTTGGGGGCATCTGCAGCAGGTGCCAGGGTTATGACTTCTTCTTCAGGTCCCGGCATTTCCTTAATGCAAGAAGGCATGTCATACATGGCCGGAAGCGAACTTCCCGGGTTGATCGTAAATGTTATGAGAGTCGGGCCTGGCTTAGGAGGCATCGCCCCGACTCAGGGGGATTATTTTCAGGCAACTAAAGGAGGCGGACATGGGGACTATTTCAATATCGTGCTGGCCCCTGCATCCGTTCAAGAGATGTATGATCTGGCAATCAAGGCATTTGAACTGTCTGACAAATACCGAAACCCTGCGATGATCCTCTGTGATGCCATACTGGGACAAATGAAAGAGCCCGTTGCCCTGGAAGAGGCAGAGGAAGTAACTCTCGAGGCCAAGCCCTGGGCATTAGATGGTTCAAAAGGGAGAAAACCCCAGTTTCTTAAGACACTCTATCTCTCGGATGGAGAACAGGAAGCTCACAACCTGGAACTAAAGGAAAAATATGACCGCATAAGAGAAGAGGAGGCCTTATTTGAGGGAAAAGGGTTAGGGGATTGTGAGATCGTTGTCGTGGCCTTTGGTACGGTTTCTCGAATCGTCAAGACTGCCATACAGATGGCGAGAAAAGAGGGGATTAAGATAGGCATGATTCGTCCGATTACTCTATTCCCGTTTCCAGCCTCGATAATTCGAGAGACGGCCAAAAAAATCCCCAGAATAATGGTAGTTGAGATGAACACAGGTCAGATGCTTGAGGATGTTAAACTCTCTATTGAGAATGGAGTTAAACTCGGATTTTACGGTCGTCCCGGAGGAGGTATACCCACCCCGGAAGAAATTTTAAAAGAGATAAAGGTGATGCTCGATGAAGAAGGTTTTTAGTAGGCCGAAGAGCCTGGTCGACTGTCAGACCCATTTCTGTCCTGGATGTACCCATGGTACTGCCCACAGATTAGTAGCAGAGGCCATTGATCACTTTGGAGTTCAAGAAGAAACCATCGGAGTTTGCGGTGTGGGATGTGCTGTCTTTATGTATGATTATTTTGCTATAGATGCTATTGAGGCACCCCACGGCAGGGCTCCTGCAGTTGCTACAGGAATTAAAAGGGTGCACCCCAAGAAGGTTGTATTCACCTATCAAGGCGATGGTGATTTGGCATCCATAGGCACTTCAGAGATAATCCACACTGCGAACAGGGGGGAAAGTATCACCGTAATATTCATCAATAACACTGTATACGGGATGACAGGTGGCCAGATGGCCCCTACTACCTTGTTGGGGCAGAAGACTACCACAACCCCTTATGGAAGAAACTCTTCAAACGATGGTTACCCAATCCGAATGGCGGAGATGCTGGCTCCATTAGAGGGGGTTGCCTATTCTACCAGGGTTTCCATGCATAATGCCAAGGAGGTTCTTAAGGCCAAAAAGGCCGTTAAAAAGGCCTTTGAAATGCAGATAGCGGGTATGGGTCTCAGCTTTGTGGAATTATTATCAGCCTGTCCTACGAACTGGCGTGTCAAACCCTTGGAAGGGCAGAAGAGGGTTGAACAAGAGATGATTCCTTACTTTCCTTTGGGGGTTTTCAAAGAAAGAAAAGAGAAAAACCTAAACAGCTAGATGGTAAAAATATGTACTATGATGTAATAATGGCGGGTTTTGGCGGGCAAGGGATCATGTTAATGGCTGACTTTCTTGCCCTGATAGCTATGAAAGAGGGGAAGAACGTTACCTGGATGCCTTCGTATGGGGTCGAAATGAGAGGGGGTACTGCAAACTGCACTGTGATCGTTTCTTCAGAAGAGATCGGATCTCCTGTAACAGGCCATCCCTACAGTGCAATCGTGATGAATGAGCCTTCCCTTCTCAAATATGAGCCAATGGTCAAAGAGAAAGGACTTTTGCTGGTCAATGTATCTTTAATAAATCCAAAGAAGGCTATCCGAAAAGACATAGATAAAATACTACTCCCTGCCAATGATATAGCAAAGGATTTGGGGAATACACAGATGGCGAATATGGTTGCTTTAGGTGCATTTATAGAAAAGACCACTATCGTTTCATTGGATTTGACGATTCAATCGCTGCCTGAGATATTTCCAAATCGCCCTTCTAATTTTATTATAAACAATTCCAGGGCAATGGAGAAAGGTGCGGAATTTGCATCAAGGGGAGGTTAACCTGCCCTTTTAGATGCGGACCCATATTTCACTCTACATCAAGCCTGAAGAAATCCAATACATCCGGTTTTACAGGTGTATCCGCATATTCTTGCGGTTCAGTCCCTTCTTTGAATGATTCAAATATCGTATGGGTCGATTCGAGAGACGCAAGAAGGCCGGTTTTTTGGTCAATCTTTACGAATACGATGCCTTCTGGAATTGGAAAGTCTGTTGTCTTACTCCCCTTTAATACCTGCTCCATAAATTTGAGCCAGACTGGTAAGGCTGCTCTTGAACCGGTCTCATTATTCCCTAATCCACGATAATCGTCGAAACCGACCCAGCATCCTGTAATTAAATCCGGAGTAAAACCTATAAACCATGCATCTCCTTGATTGTTTGTTGTGCCGGTTTTACCCGCACAGGGCCTACCAAGGGCCTTTGCCCTCCAGCCCGTTCCTCTCTGTACAGCACCTTTTAGAAGATTTGTCATGATATAGGCAGTCTGTTTACTGATGACTGTTTCCGCTTGCGGGATATTCTCTTCTATTGTATTTCCTTCCCGATCTAAAATCCGGGTTATAAAGACAGGTTCAATCCTTTTCCCCTGGGTATTAAAGACTGCATAAACCCTGGTCAGATCCAGCAGAGAGATGCCGGAAGAACCAAGGGCCATTGTAAGGTCCATGTTAATGGGGGTTGTAACACCCAGTTTTCTTGCATAATCGGCAGCATAGTCTATCCCGATATCCCTAAGAATCTTTATCGTGACCACATTTCTGGACTTAGCCAATGCATATCGAAAGGTAATGGGCCCATAAAACTTCCTTCCAAAGTTCCTTGGTTTCCATGTCTCATCTTTTTCCGGCTCGTCATAGATAATCGGTGAATCGACAATAATCGTTGCAGGGGTAAACCCCTTATCCAAAGCAGCCGCATAAACGATGGGCTTAAAAGCCGACCCTGCTTGCCTTTTGGCTTGAATAGCCCGATTAAACTGGCTTTTGTTAAAGTCTCTACCCCCTACCATTGCCCTGATATACCCTGTATTTGTATCCATGCAAACCAGTGCTCCCTGAACTTCCAATGTTTGTTCAGCCTCTTGATAGTTCTGCCTCTCCTCCAATTCTATAATCCCTGATTCTAAAGCAATTTGAGCGGCATTTTGCATATCCAGATTCACCGTTGTATATACCTGTAACCCCTCTTTATATAAAGAATCGCTTCCG
>JAUXFK010000079.1 GCA_030623035.1 Deltaproteobacteria bacterium
AGCACCTTTCGGTTCGAACACCTTGTTGTAAATGATGTTTTTACTACAAAAGAAGTGAAAGTATGACTTTTTTTATATTTCACATATTAAATTCATATTTTTCTTGAAATTTATCTCGTAATTTGCATTAATAGGAATAATGTAGTTCTACTACTCTTGATGATCTAATCCCAGTTCAATTCGAACTCACTTCTCTGCTTCTAGTACGTATTTGTTGACTTTGATAACAGGTTGATTTGAAAGAGAAAATAACTCTCGTGTATCGTTTAACCCTGCTTCATTTACCGATTTTATTTGATTTCTTTTGTAAAGGAGGTGACTACAGTTAAATATTTTCGTTTTTTAAAAAGCCAAGAAATATAAAATGGTATTTTTATTTAGATGGATAATCGTTTTTTTAGACTAAAACTTGTTTTATGGAGGTAAACGCCTCTTAATAGGAGGGAGGAATATGGGAAACAGCTCGGATAAAATGGTTGCAACTGTTGGAAAGACTAAGATCGACATCTCTAAAACAGTAAGGGATGTTGAGGGGATGGAGGATCTGGTAAAGGATGCAATAGAGACAATATGGAATCCAAACCTTGTGAATCAGATCAAGGTATGGCTTCATCCTTTTGCCCATGCTAACGATATAGCAGAATGGGATAGGATATTATTAGACAGATACCCCCCGTTATATACCAACATTCAAACCAAGTGTAGTGATTGCTTTCAGGGCCCTTGCGATCTGAGTAAAGGGAAAGGGGTCTGTGGTATAGACTGCGATACTTACCAGGCAAAGCTTTCTTTGCTTACTGCCTGCAAAGGTCTGGCTTCTTTTGCCTCGGACTGTAGGGATTTGCTAGATCATTGTATTAAAAAAAATGGAATAGATACAAAGATAAAATGGGGAAAGGCCTTGACATACGGATTCATGAATGTTCATGTCCTTGCAGGTTTGAATCTAGATACCCTGGCAGATGCAAATAAGGTCCTTTCGTATATTGAAGCCCAGTTGGCGGAAATGTTAACGTCGGCCAGTCAAGGACACGACTGTAATGTTATTGACATAGAATCCAAGACCTTTCATGCTGGTTCTCTCTTATTGGCTGCTATGGATATTGCAGAGGTTTTAAAATTCTCATTCTTCGGGTTTCTCTGGTCAGGGGATCAAGAGTTGCTGGATATTAAAGATTATCCTGAACCTTATACTCAAGCAGGGCTTGGCTCTGTAGATACGAGCAAACCGGTTGTTGTATTTATAGGAAATGATTTTTTACCTGCATATGAGGCAGTTCAATACATAAAGAAAGAAAACCTGATGGATAAGATTGAGGTCTGTGGTGTGGGTGCCGCCGGCCATGATCTGATTCGCTTCTATGAACCCGCGAAGGTTCTCGTTACACCAGTAAAGCTTACAAAACTCCTGAGACTGGGTATGGCTGATGTCCTGGTCGTAAGTGACAGTTGTGTAAAGGTTGACATATTAGAAGAGGCAGCAAAGACCAACACAAGGGTAATAGCAACCAGTTTTAAACAGAGCTTCGGCTTGGTGGAGAGGAGTTTTGACCCAGCAGATGATATAGTTAAGGACCTGGTAGATGGTCTTGATTCAGTTTTGGTTTTCGATAAAGTAAAGGCTGCGGAGATAGCAATTAAGGCAGTGCAGCAGGTAAAGCCAAAGAGAAAGGATAGCTACCTCCTTTCCCTCGACCAGGTTAAGGAACAGGCAGCAAAATGTGATGGTTGCGATGCATGCTTCAGGGCCTGTCCGAATCGGATTATAAGCAGCAAGGTCATATTGCCGGCAAAAGATGGTGACACCTCCTTATTGGCAGAGCTTTGTGATTCGAGTCTATTCTGCGGCAAGTGTGAAGCTGCATGCCCCCAGAATATACCGATTATGGATATGATCCTCGCATCGAGTTCAGAGAAGATCGCAGAAGATAATATACGCATGCGGGCTGGAAGGGGGTTTATAAGCCAGTTAGAGATAAGGGATATTGCCATTACTGCCTTTAGTATGCCTGGGATGGTAAATATAACCGGATGCGGTAATTATCCTGGGAGTGATAAAGATGTAGCCTGGTTGGCCAATGAATTTGTGAGTACTAATTTTGCTGTCACAGTTACCGGTTGTGCTGCAGTCGATGCTGCCCGCCACTTTGACGAAAAGACCAAAAAGTTTCTCTTCGAGCGGTTTCCTGCGCTGTATAATCCCAGGTGTATAGCAAATATCGGGGGGTGTTCTTCCCATGGAATGGCAGCGGCTTCACCTAATTACAAACTTGGCTATGTAGCTTACAAATGCCCATATAGGGGTACTTTCGAAATGTTGGCCGATATGATGATTAAAGGGGCTGCTGTTTTAATTCTGTGGGGACCTGCAACCGACCTTATGTATACCCTGGCAACGGCTCACGCAAGAGCAGGTATTAAGGTTTTAGTCGGTCCTCATGGCTCGAATTTTAAGAGGTACTTAATGGGCAACAAATATGATCGAAGTAAGTGGTGGGCTTTACATGGTTATGAAGGTTATAAGAAGGAGATCGAACCCCTTCCGGAGCACCTGATTTTCCCAATAGAGACTAAAGAGGAGGCTTTTGCCCTGACATGTAAGATGTGTTTTGGTTTTCAAGACCTTGACACTGCCAGGATAAATAAGTTCGACCTCTGGTTGAATTCTTATAGGAAGTGGTTTGGTAAAACATTACCCGATGACTGGCATTTATTTGTTAAAAAAGACGTGGATATGCCGGCAACTAAAAAGGCAAAATTGCTCAGGTTACTGGCTGAGGAACATGGTTTTGAGGTTGATAAGAAGCGGGGTCGAATCACCAAGTTCAAACACAGGGATGGGCGTATGTTAGACCCTGGACAGATGGTTGATGAGTATGGGATGAAAATAGGCCTTTACGCGACCTTATTATCCAGGTTGGTCTATGGAAAAAGGACAGACAGAGAATAGGACAAAAAGTGAGAAAATTTTTTTTTGAAGAAAGGAGATAGATATGACTTCTACAGCGGTTGAAATAGCAAAGTGTTTGAAGGAAGATAAAAATATACTATTACTGACCGGTGCACTCTGTGACAATATGGAGATTGGGGGGAAAAGACTTGTAGAATATGCAGGAGAAATAGCGGAACTGGCAGGCATTCCCGTGGCTGCCACTGGCAATACTATTGCTGCTTTAGTAGAAAGGGATATCAAGACCAAAAAAGTGTTTGCAGGAAATGTGATTAACTACATGAGGGCTGAAAAATGGGAAGACCCCATAGCCCCGGAAAGGCCGGAAACACTTGTATTTATAGGCTATTATCCGTCTTTCTTGAATATGATGCTTTCCTCTTTAAAGGTCAAAAAGACGATTTGCCTGGACAATGTGGCTCTTGAAGAAGTGACCCTTTCTCCTCCGGATATGAACATAGATGACTGGGAGAAGTTTTTAAATGAAATCATAAACGAGTTAAAGAAGAAATAGCCAATTTATTCAGCTTCTTTTTGGAGGATTGGGCTCATGTACGAAGAAAAAGAAGAGAGATTTACAAAAGAAGAGATAAAAAAGGGTATTGAGGACTTCCTTACGTATGTTGGGTATACCATCTTAGAACCGAAGTATATAGGCTTTACCTTACCGGACATATATGTACAGAGAAAAGAGGACAATAAAAAGTATGAAATGATTGGGGTAATAAAGAAAGACCTGAGTCAGGCCCTGGAAGGTTACAGAGAACTGGCTGCTGCAAAATGTGTTCTGGGAAAAAAAGTAGATTACTTGTTGATTCTCCCGCCGGTCAGCGAGTACTTCACCCTTTCATTTTTGATCAGGGAAGAGGATTGGTGGTTTACAATCAAGGATCACACCTTCATGATGTGGCTTGTAAACCCTGAAAGAAACAAGGTTGACTGTCTTGTGGGCTGGCCAATGGATAGTATCTTCAAAGACTATTTTGGAGCTATGAGCGGACTGGATTCTATGCTTTCACAAGAAGCGGCAAAGAGAATGATGGATGAGGAGTTCTAAAGAATATTTATGAATCTTTTAACAGGTGATAAAGGAAATGCTTCTCGATCATACCAGGCTGGCGGATCTTTCATTTGAGATAGGGACTATCCGTCCCCCCAGTGAAGGGGGAAGTTATTCCCTGCTGATAAGAGTTACAAGAAACTGTCCGTGGAATCAATGTACCTTTTGCTATGGCAGGCCGTATAACCACGAAAAATTCGAGATGAGGTCTCTCGAGGAGATGAAAGCCGATATCGATAATGCTGGGGCCATATACGATGAAATAAAGAAGGTGTCATGGGAGCTGGGTTATGGCGGCGATATAAACAACAAAGTAGGGGAATCTCTTATAAAAGGCATACCGGGGCTCAGCAGTAGTCATAGTTTCATCAACGTATTTAACTGGCTCTATTCCGGAGCAAGCACAGCTTTTTTACAGGATGCTGATTCCCTTATCACTCCAACGTCTCGATTAGTTGAGATTATCAGATATCTGAAAGAAAGGTTTCCTTCACTTAATAGAGTAACCTCTTATGCCAGGGCAAAGACCATCTTTAAGAAGAAAGATGAAGAGCTTAAACAACTGTATGAGGCAGGTCTTTCCAGGTTACACATAGGGCTCGAGACCGGAGATGATGAGTTATTAAAAAAAGTGAAGAAAGGGGTGACAGCAGAAGAGCATATCCAGGCAGGGATAAAAGTAAAGAAGGCAGGCATGGAGCTTTCAGAATACATAATGCCCGGTCTGGGTGGAAGAGCGATGCTTGAACAACATGCAAAGAATACTGCCCGTGTATTAAGCGAGATCAATCCGGATTTTATACGATCGAGGCCATTTACCCCTTTACCCGGCACCCCCTTATTTGATGAATACAGAAATGGTGAATTAGAACTCCTTTCACCGCATGAGTGTCTTAAGGAGATGAAGATATTTATCGAGGGTCTGGATGTAACCAGCAGGGTTTGCTTTGATCACTTCAGGAATCCTGCTTATCGAACTGAATCAGGAAACCTTTACCATCTTTTTAAACAGGATTATGATGGATATAAGTTTCCTGAAGAAAAAGGGGTTGTCCTAAACCTGATCGAAGAAGGATTAACTGTGGATGAGGGGAGGTACTTACAACAGGAGGATTATATCCGTCTGGGCAGTCTGTAGGACCTTCTTTTTCCTGATTTTCACTCCCCCTTAATGAAGTTTATAGGTAAAGGGGTATTTTGTTATGCAAGATACTTAAAAGGGGTTCTTTGAGCTTGGGCAAAAGGGCCATTTCTGGATGGACACTAACTTAAAAATGTTCGTCAAAGACCATCCAAATCATTATCTGGCTAAACAGTTACGTTCTTTTGGATTTAATCGAGTTGTCTCAGGCCAAAGGTCTGACTATAATATGTTAACTATGAAGAAAGGATTATACTATGACGATAATGGATTTTCAAGAGAAGTACAAAAACCGTCACGAGATTGCGAAACAATGGAAAAAGGATGGCAAAAAGATTTTTGGCTATTTTTGTGGATATGTTCCAGAAGAGTTAATCGGTGCGGCGGGGATTATACCGGTACGAATATTGGGGTCTCTCGATAAGGTTTCTTTAGCAGATTCACATATACAGAGCTTCATATGTGCGTTCGGCAGAAGCTGCCTTGATCAGGGCTTGAAAGGTACTTACGATTATCTAGATGGGATTGTGGTCTCAAAGACCTGTGATATAATGAGAAATATGCTTGGTATCTGGTCAAGGAATATCGAAGTTCCTTTTACTTTTTACATTGGTGCGCCGTCGAAGAGGACTGAAGCGGCGAGGACATGTCTGATAGAGGAATTTAAACTTCTGCGATCAAAACTAGAGGAATTCACCGGCAAGTCGATAGATGATAACTCCATAAACCAGTCGATAGAATCCTATAATCAGAGCCGCAAGCTGCTAAAGGAACTATACGAGTTAAGAGCAGAAGACAATCCACCCCTTTCGGGCAGCGATTTTTATCACATTGTCAAGGCGGGTTTTGTAACCCCTAAAAAAGAATACAATGAAATGCTTTTGGAATTAAAGAGTAAACTGACTTCTTCAGAGTCTTCCGATGGTAAGGGAGTACGCCTTCTGATCTCCGGCTCAACCTTCGAAGATGTGAATATACTCAAGATGATAGAAGATTCCGGCGGAACTGTTGTGTCAGATGACCTTTGTGTGGGCAGCCGTTATTTCTGGGATCTTATAGAACCTGCTTCAGATCCTATAAGGGCTCTGGCAGATCGATACCAGATGAGGGTTACATGCCCTTGTAAACATCCATCCGATGAAAGACTGGAAAGGATATTGGATGAGGTTAAGAAACACCGGGTACAGGGGGTAATATCTATTGTACAGAAATTTTGTGATACCCATCTGTTTGAATACCCTTATATGAGAGATCTGCTTCAAGAGAATGATATGCCGTTTCTCTACCTCGAAACAGAGGACAGGCTGGGTGAAGAGGGACAGTTTAAAACCAGGGTTCAAGCATTTTTAGAGATGTTACGCTAGAATATAATCGTAAAAATAGTGATGATATTTTTCCAACTGCAAGGAAGAAAGGATTGAAAAATGAGTGAGAAAAAACCCGTTAAAAAGAAGAGATTAAAAACGGCTGAGAAACTGGGTGAATTGATGAAAGATTATTATACGGAATCTGCGATGATAAAGTCACAGAAGAAACCCGTGGCATGGCTCACGTCCGTTGCACCTGTTGAGATATGCTATGCTATGGATGTCTTTCCTGTCTATCCGGAGAACTATGCTACAATATGTGCGGCAAGGAAATTGTCAGCTGAATTCTGTGAAGCAGCGGAGGCGAAAGGTTATTCTACCGATCTTTGTAGCTATGCGCTCAACAATTTTGGGTCCATATACCTGAATAAAGGACCATTCATGGGGCAAGGACTGCCGGAGCCTGATTTACTCATTGCAACTGAACATGCCTGTCTCTCAATGGCAAAATGGTGGGAAGCATTGAGTCGGCATTTCGATGTTCCACTTTACGTAGTTGATTCTTCCCTCCCGGTTGGCGAGGATGTCGCTTCTTATCAGATCAAGTATTTTGCAGACCAACTCGAAGAATTGGTGGAGTTTATTGAGAAGCATACGGGAAATAAATTTGATATGAAAAGGTTCAAAGAGGTTCTGCGATATTCGGATCAAGCCAGTTCTCTGTTTTTAGAAATAGCTGAATTTAGAAAGACTGTTCCTAGCCCCGTTAGTCCGATCGAAATGTTTACAAATATGTTTCCACTGGTTACCCTAGCAGGAAAAAAGGAAGCAGTCGAATTTTATAAAGAATTACGTGATGAAATAAAAGACCTTGTGGATAGGGGGGTGCCGGCGGTACCCAACGAGAAATACCGCCTTATATGGGATCTTTTCCCTGTATGGTACAATCTCAAGTTATTCCCGTATATGGAAGAAAAGGGTGGGGTTGTCGTAGCCGATGTCTATGCAACCGCTTTCGGTGGAAGCATCGATATTTCCAGGCCATTTGAGGGCCTTGCCGAGAGATACGTCGGTAATCCGCTACTATCCTATGGTATTGGGGAATATATTGAATTGTATAAGCAAATGATTAAGGATTTTCATGTGGACGGTATCGTCTTCCATTCAAACCGAAGTTGTCGTATGGCATCCATGGGACAGTACGAGGTCAAACAGGGGATTTATAATGACCTTGGTATTCCAGGCGTTGTTTTTGAGACGGATTTTGTTGACCCAAGGTCTTATTCTGATGAGCAGGTAAAGGATACCCTGGATTCTTTCTTTGAAATTTTAGAAACGAGGAAATAGTTCTGATTATATCTATAGGATTTGGGGCCTGATCTGATTTTTGTTATTTTACTTCAGGTCTGACTCCAAATCCTTATTACCTTCGCTTTCCTGGACCATAAACGAGGTTGCTCGTTTCTTAAATGGATATAAAAGCAGTAATTTTTCAAAACCGTATACTACGGTTCCTCTTATGTACCTCACGAAAATCCACCCGAACCACAGGATGGAGATGCTGGCGCAGAGTCAAAGGATGGGCTATTGGACCCCCCTATAGAATTACAGCAGGATAGTATCTTTTCAGGTTGGGGTTCATTGCAAACAGGACATGTCAGGTTTTCACTTCCCTCGCCAATATTTTGAATTTCTTCAAAGATATGATTGCATTTCTTGCATCTGTATTCATAGATAGGCATATACTTCTCACCTCCTTTATTATTATGCTATTATAGATGGTATTTCTCTTACTTTCTCTCTTTCATGAATTCACCAAAATTTTCAAATATGTACTCTAGGATAATCATTCCCTTGTCTGTCGTAACAGCGGTAGCCCTTAAGAGTATTGATTGAACATTATCGGGTAAATTTGAACCTTCTTTTGCATCCCAAAATGATTCCAGGAACCTTTCCTCTTTTAATAGGCCCATCATCCAATCTTTTGGTTCATTCCACTTGCTTTTCGGCAATAGCATATCCTGTTTTTTGTGTTTGCCGTATCTTTCATTGAGCGCATTCTCTAAGGATTCAAATTTATCCTTTACTTCACTGCCATAACCGTTCGTACTGATTTTTAAACTCAATGCCCTTATTCTGCATAAACCGCTCTTATCCCCAACCATCACGATATAATCGCTAAAATTAGGATCCGGATTTGGTACGGAGTTTAATCTGTAGCTATTTGTTGAGACCTGTTCCATCTTGCCCAGCTCTTGTTTACTCATTCCCATTGATAAGCCAAATGGATCCGCATGCGCAGTATTAATAAAAGCAAAGGAAAAAATAAAAATTGAAATCAGTAACTTTTTCATAATATTTCTCCTTTTAAAAGGACTGTTGCCCAAACGGGGAAAGCCCTTTTCGCTGTAATCAGAAGTTTTTTGCAAGTTATCACCCTTTGTTTTTAAGGCTAACTTCAGCAAAAGCAATGCAATTACAATTATTTATAATATAAGCACAGGCCAGTTTAATGTCAAGAAAATTAAATCGTTCCCCTTTATCATTGGACAAAACGAAGAGGGATTTAAACGACGATCATAACTTTTAACCGCTACTCGTTTCATTATTGATTTGACACCCTTTGTTATCCTCATTTATACTGATTTTCGGTAGGTATTTAGTTTCCATCCATAAATGGGTCTTTTCCCCCTGAGCTGCATTCTCCTCAGGTTTCCGCCTGCGACGTACCACAATGTACGCCTCGGTGCAAACCCTTGTGCGGCCTTGCTCAGAGAAAATAACCTCATTTATGAATCGGAAACTCCCTTGTGTCCTTTCCTATTAAAGCCCTATTTGTGGATGGGCACTATTTAACCAATTTTAATAAAAAAGGTGATCAGGGAGGAGGAATGGAAAATGTATTAAGGGCTTTTCTGGAGCCTAAAAGCGTTGCTATAGTTGGGGTCTCAAGGACACCCAATAGACCCGGTTATCTTATTATAAGAAACCTGAAAGAGTTTGGTTTTGAAGGAGAAATCTATCCTGTTAATCCTCAAGGAGGTGAGATTCTGGGATTTAAGGTATTTAAAAGCATCCATGAACTTCCAGAGAACATAGAGTTAGCGGTCTCCATGGTTTCTGCAGATGATTCGATTGAATTTCTAGAGAGCTGTGCAGCCAAAGGAATCAGAAACGTATTACTGGTTTCAGGTGGTTTCTCAGAATCCGGTGAGATTGGGGCAAAACGTCAGAGGGAAGTCGTGAGATTTGCAAGAAGAAAGGGAATAAGGTTAATGGGTCCTAATGCAGTTGGCCCGGTGAATACATTCAACAACCTTGTGCTCCACTTTTATCCCCTTGAATACCTTAAGAAGGGTGGGGTCTCATTTATCGCTCAAAGCGGGCAATTCTGTTGTCCTGTTATGGAGTTTGGTACGTCATCGATGCATCTTGGAGTGAGCAAATCCATAGACCTAGGGAACTGTTGTGATATAGACGAAGCTGAGGTTATGGAATACCTGGAAGAAGATCCCAATACAAGGGTAATTGCCATATATATGGAGAGTATTCATGCAGGGAAGCGCTTTTTAGAGGTTTCAAAAAGGGTCACTCAGAAAAAACCCGTAGTGGTAATGAAAACCGGCAGGACAGAAGATGGATCAAAAACAGCAGCATCCCACACTGGTGCCATAGCTGTGGATGATACCATATTCGATCTTGCCCTCAGACAGGCTGGGATTATAAGGGCAAAAGACCTCGATGAGTTTCTTGAGCTTGCAAAGATATTTGATTGTCCACAGATTCCCAAAGGAGAGAGGCTGGCTGTTGTAACTTACAGCGGCGGGATCGGAGCCATGGTGGCAGATGCCTGTGGAGAATATGGATTGAAACTCGCTGAATTATCAAAGGATACTGTCGAAAAGATCAGGCCCACCCTGCCTTCGTCGGCAAAGGTATCAAATCCCCTGGATAGTTTTGCTGTTGGGGTACCTTTGGACATAAACAATGTGTATCGGATACCTTTAGAGGCTTTTATGGAGGATCCAAACGTGGATATGGTCTTGCTGTGTTTTATGGTGAACAGGCTGGTTTGGCGTATGGATTTCGACCATATATTGAAGGATTTGAAGCGCATACAGACAAAGCCGGTGGTAGCCTGGGTAGTCGGTGATGCCGATCTGGTGAGAGAATGCACCGAGAGACTCGAAAAGAGTGAGATCCCTGTATTTGGATCCCCGGAAAGGGCGACCAGGGCTCTGGGTGCCCTGTGGAAATATCACTTTTCCGTCTTAAAAAAGGCAAAGTTTGAGTGAATATGCTAAGGGTCTGTCATGAAAAACGAATGACCAAGATTTGTGAGCAAAAAACCTTTTGATGACCGCTTAAATGAATTTCCGTTTGGGCAACAGCCTGTTAATTAACCGACGCTCTGTCTACTTATATGCCTCCATAAACTCATGTAGCGCGGCCTTATCTATATTCCCCAATTTAGCAAGAGCAGCGGGACTGGGAATAATGTACCTACACTCGCCTTTAGCCAGTAATACATCATCAGAAGAATGGATGGATGCGGATACTCTGACGTATTTTCCGTCTTCTTCTATTATACGTCCTTGGGCGATAATCTCAGCATTTGTGGGTACGGGTTTAATATAGCGGACAGTCATCTCA
>JAUXFK010000073.1 GCA_030623035.1 Deltaproteobacteria bacterium
ATAGCTGAATGCTGTTCTTTCTTTATGCTCTCTTAGATGCGAGTTCTGCACGGGTTAAAATTTGATTGCCGTTGAAGCTTGGCCAGTGCTTTCTGTTTCATAAGGCTAAAATAATACGAAATATCAAGCATACTATTTTTGTATGAGAGGTAAAGGCAATAAAGCTAAATCGGCGGTAAAAAAGGATTTTTTTGATATGAATAGATTTATTTAGAGATTAAGGTTAAACGGCTAAACAGTTACGATCCTTCTTATATTCCACCAGCTCAATACCGGATTCTATTGACATATCGACAGATAACTTGTCAGCGTAACCTTCCTTATAAATAATTTTTTTGATTCCTGCGTTGATTAACATCTTAAGGCAAATAATACAGGGATGATTTGTACAGAACAATACTGAACCTTTTATAGATATTCCATGGTAAGCTGCTTGAATAATCGCATTCTGTTCTGCATGCAAGCCTCTACATAACTCATGCCTTTCCCCGGAAGGAATATTGTTTTTCTCCCTTAAACAACCAATATCCAGACAATGAGCAAGTCCCATCGGTGCCCCATTATAACCTGTTGACAGTATCCTTTTGTCTTTAACCACAATAGCTCCTACCTGTCGACGACGGCATGTAGACCGCTTTGCCACCAAAAAGGTAATATCCATAAAATACTCTTCCCAGGAAGGTCTTGTCATATATATAGGACTCCTATATAGGCATCTCGTAATTTCAAATTAAACTTTCTTTTTCCTTTAACCTGTCTTTGTATAGGGGGAACTCCATACATAAGTCGAAAACCATATCTCTAATCCTTTTCATGCAAGACCCATCATCTACATTACTTAGAACCTGAGATATAAATCCGGCAATGACCTTCATCTCAGGTTCTTTCATACCCCTGGTGGTTACAGCCGATGTTCCAATCCTTATACCGCTGGTAATGAGAGGTCCTTTTTTATCAAAGGGAATTTCATTCTTATTTACTGTGATGCCCGCTTTCTCTAACAGATCTTCAACTACTTTGCCTGTAAGACCAGTCTTAGTTAAATTCAAAAGCATGAGGTGGTTATCTGTTCCGCCGGTTACTATGTCGTATCCCTTTGATTGGAGCTTTGAAGCCAGGGTGGAAGCGTTGTTTATAACCTGTCTTTGATAATCTCTAAATTCTTCTGTAAGAGCCTCTTTAAAGCCAACTGCTTTTGCAGCAATGATGTGCATAAGAGGCCCTCCCTGAACTCCGGGGAATACACAGCTGTCTATTGCTTTAGCAAATCGTCTCTGACATAAAATAATTCCGCCCCTTGGGCCTCTAAGCGTCTTGTGTGTGGTGGAAGTAATAAACTCAGCTACTGATACAGGATTTGGATGTAAACCAGCTGCAATTAATCCTGCAATATGGGCAATATCTGCCATAAGGTATGCGCCGACCTTGTCCGCAATCCTCCGAAAGCGATCAAAATCGATGATCCTTGGGTAAGCACTTGCCCCTACGATAATCAATTTTGGCTTATTTTCTCTGGCCAGTCTTTCTGTTTCGTCATAATCGATTCGCTGTGTATCTCTGGTAACTCCATATGTAATCACCTTATACAGTTTACCTGAAAAACTAACCGGGCTACCATGGGTGAGATGACCGCCATGTACCATATTCATACCCATAATCGTATCTCCGGGCTTTAAAACAGAGAAATAAACCGCCATATTCGCCTGCGACCCGGAGTGAGGTTGAACATTGACATGATCCGCACCGAATAGCTCTTTGGCCCTTTCTATAGCTATATTCTCAACCCTGTCTACAAACTCACATCCTCCATAATATCTTCTGTTGGGATATCCTTCTGCATATTTGTTTGTAAGAACACTCCCCTGGGCTTCTAATACCGCTTCGCTTACAAAGTTCTCAGACGCGATCAGCTCAAGGCGATGCGCTTGCCTCTCGGTCTCGTATCGAATGATTTCCGAAATCTGTGGGTCTACCTTATCTAAAGCTGACATTTAACTCTCCGCCGCATTTCTAGCTTAATTAGAAATAATAGTGTTTTCCATATCGGTTATCTCGTCCAATCTCCGCTGGTGTCTTCCTCCTTGAAATTTACTGGCAAGCCAGATCCTAACGATTTCTTTAGTAAGGTTCTCTTCTGTTATTCTTCCGCCAATGACTAGAATATTGGAGTTATTGTGTTCCCTACTCATTCTTGCAGTATAAGTATCATGACATAATGCAGCCCTTATCTTTGGAAACCTGTTCGCAACAATAGACATGCCGATACCGGTACCACAGATAAGAATCCCTCTTTCAAATTCCCCGCTTTGTACTTTTTTGGCAACTTTAATGCCAATATCCGGATAATCCACAGAATCATTACTGAATGTACCAACATCATCAGGGGTAACCTTCATCTCATTCGACAAAAATTTCTTTATAACCTCCTTTAATTCAAACCCCCCATGATCGCACCCAATAACAATCTTCACCTTCTATTGTCCTTCAAATCTTTTAAAGACCAGTGTCGCATTTGTGCCGCCGAAACCAAAGGAATTAGATATGGCTACCTTAATATCTTTTTTTCTAGCAATGTTCGGGACATAATCTAAATCGCAATCAGGATCAGGGACATTATAATTTATAGTAGGGGGAATAATCCCATCTCGAATCGCTAAAATAGTAAAGATCGCTTCAACTCCTCCTGCTGCACCCAGCAAATGACCGGTCATTGATTTGGTGGAACTTACAGGAATCTTTTTGCTGTAATCATTAAAGACTGCTTTTATTGCAATTGTCTCTACCATATCATTTAACTGTGTAGAGGTGCCATGGGCATTAATATAATCAACTTTTCCGTATGAGATTCCCCCATCATTCAAAGCCATCCTCATACATCTAGCTGCTCCATCTCCATCAGGGTCAGGGGCTGTTATGTGATAGGCATCACTGGTTAGGCCATAACCGATAATCTCAGCATAAATTTTTGCGCCTCTCTTTATAGCACAATCCATCTCTTCAAGGATAATTATACCGGCTCCCTCCGCAGCTACAAAACCGTCTCTATCTTTATCAAACGGGCGACTCGCCTTTTGCGGCTCGTCATTCCTTGTAGAAAGAGCCTTCATTACATTAAAGCCACCAATATTTAAAGGAGTGATCGTTGCTTCTGTCCCCCCTGTAACCATTATATCAACATCTCCTCTTTGTATCATCCGGAAGGAATCCCCAATAGCATGAGACCCTGCTGCACAAGCAGTAACTATGGTAGTATTTGGGCCCTTAATCCCAAAACGTATAGCAATATACCCCGGCGCTATGTTGGCGATCATCATCGGTATAAAAAAGGGAGATATCTTCTTGGGGCCTCCTTTCATTAACCTTTCATGATTCTTCTCTAATATGGGCAGCCCACCCAATCCAGTACCCAAAACAACCCCAGCCCTTTGTGCATTTTGATCCGTAATTTCAAGTTTTGAATCCTCAATAGCCATAATAGTCGAGGCCATAGCAAAATGTACAAATGAATCCATACGCCTTACCTGTTTCTTATCGATATATTCTTCTGGGTCGAAGTCTCTTACTTCTCCTGCAATCTTTGTCTGAAAATCCGTTGTATCAAAGTGAGTAATGTAACCAATCCCTGACTTCCCCTCACATACCCCCTTCCATGTCTTTTCCACTCCTATTCCCAAAGGAGTTACTGCTCCTAAACCTGTAACCACAACCCTTCTTTCCAAGCTGACACCTCCAAAAGACTGAATGAGTTAAGCGATACCCATCCAAAAATTGACCTTTTGCCCAATCTCTGCGCGATGCTTACAGCCCTCACCTTATACTTAACCTAGAACAAAATTACTCATTTCTGAATAGATACTAACGATAAGATAGATTGGCAATTCACCATGTTCTCCTTTACTGCCTCCATCCATCATTTCCGGAAACTATTCCCATAATTTCGATAGTTACATTAATCCTTTCATTCGAAAAATGAAAATTTCATTTATCTAGAACAGGCAAAGGCATTTTTATTCTACCCATCTTTGTTGATAAAATATGGAAGGCATTTTTATTTGCTCAATACAGAGTTCGATATTTAAAAAATGCTGCAGGCGAGTCCTATATGGGAAAAAACACATATGCATCATAGCGAAAAACGGGATTTCCAGGATCTCCGAGTTAAAAATTAAAGACGCTCATTAATATAGTCTATGGATTCTTGAACAGTTAGTATTTTCTCAGCATCTTCATCCGAAATCTCCTGGCCAAATTCCTCCTCAAGGGCCATTATCAACTCAACCAAATCCAATGAATCCGCACCCAAATCGTCAACAAAGGATGCTTCATTGACAACCTCTTCTTCGTCAATTCCAAGCTGTTCGGCGATTATACCCTTAATTTTTACCTTTACAGATTCGTCTCCCATCCTCTTTATACCTCCTTTAAAATTTTTTATTTAATTGATTTTAAAATCTCCAAATTTTACATATACAGGCCGCCATTAACGTTCAGCACCTGGCCTGTTATATAGCTGGATGCCGCAGATACAAGAAAGAAAACAGCTTCAGCCACATCTTCAGGCGTCCCTAAACGTTTAATAGGGATTTGACTTTTTAGACTTTCAGTGATGCTTTCAGGCAGAGCCCGAGTCATTTCGGTATCAATAAAGCCAGGGGCTACTGCATTGACATTTATACTCCGAGAGGCGAACTCTCTTGCCACTGTCTTAGTAAAACCGATCACTCCTGCCTTGGATGCAGAATAGTTTGCCTGTCCAATGTTGCCCATCTCTCCTGCAATAGAAGCAATATTTATAACCTTTCCGCTCTTTTGTTTCGCCATATATCTTATGGCTGCCTTTGTACAGTTAAATGTTCCTTTTAAGTTGACATTCAATACCTGATCCCAACTCTCCTCTTTCATCCGCAAAAGGAGACCGTCCTTAACGATTCCAGCATTATTAACCAGGATATCAATCCTGCCGAATTCATCAATGGTCTTTTTTATCATCACTTCGACTGCTTTAAAATCAGCCACATCGGTGATACTAACCAGGCATTTTCTTCCAATATTTTCAATCTCTTTCGAAACCTTTTGGGCATTTTCAGAATTCATATCAGATATGACAATATCCGCCCCCCTTTTTGCGAAAAGAATAGCAATAGCCTTGCCAATACCCTGAGCCGAACCGGTTATCAAAGCGACTTTACCCTTTAACTCCATTTTTTAATTACCCCATATCTTTTTATTGTTGTTGGATTTTCCCTAGGCTCTTAATGTCTTCAATATTCTTTCTCTCGACTTTATTATCAATCTTCCTCAATAAGCCTGACAGTACCTTACCGGGACCAACTTCTATAAACAGACCAACATCTTCTTTGATCATCCGCCTCATTGACTGTACCCATCTCACCGGGCTACATACCTGCCTTGTTAAAAGCTCTCGAACCCTTTCTTTTGATGTATTTATGTCTGCCTCAACATTTGTAATTAATGGAATTTGAATATCTTTAAAAGGCACCTTACTCAGCTCAACCGCTAGCCTATCCATAGCCGGTTTCATAAGAGCGCAATGAAAAGGGGCACTCACATCCAAAACAATAGCCCTCTTTGCGCCTTTTTCTGTTGCTAATTTAATGGCTTTTTGGACCCCTTCAGTCTCTCCGGAGATAACAATCTGTTCCGGGCTGTTATAGTTGGCTGGTTTGACCTCATTCCCCTCTTCGATTACATCTGCACAGATCTTTTCCACATCTTCTTCCTGCATTCCCAGAATTGCCGCCATGGTTCCCATTCCTACAGGTACTGCCTCTTGCATAAATTTTCCTCTTAGTCGAACCAACTTCACAGCATCGGAAAAACTCAATGAGTCCGCAGCGACTAATGAAGTGAATTCTCCTAGACTATGTCCGGCAACAAAGGATGGCTTTATATCTGTTTCTTGATTCAGGATACTCAATGCAGCAACACTGGTTGTCAATATCGCAGGCTGAGTATTAATCGTTAACCCAATCTCACCATTAGGGTCTTCGAAACATATTTTTTTTATGTCCAGTTTTAAAGAATCATTCGCCTCTTCAAAAATCTCTCTTGCGATTTTAAAATTATCATAGAGGTCTTTACCCATGCCAACATACTGGGAACCCTGGCCAGGAAATATGAATGCTGATTTAACCATAAAGAATCCTACCCTTTCAGTTCTCTAAACCTCTTAACAAATTCCGGAATGACCTTAAAAAGATCCCCAACAATCCCAAAAGTAGCAACATCAAAGATTGGGGCATCTTTGTCTATATTAATCGCAACAATCACATCGGATGATTGCATTCCGACCAAGTGCTGCACTGCGCCTGATATTCCACATGCAATATACAACTTCGGACAGACTGTCTTTCCTGTTTGCCCAACCTGGTGTGCGTAAGGTATCCAACCCGCATCAACAGATGCCCTGGATGCGCCAACAGCACCACCCAAAGTCTTGGCCAATTCCTCAATTAATCTAAAGTTCTTAGGTTCTTGAAGCCCTCTGCCTCCGGAAACAATAATATCCGCCTCCGTTATATTTACCATATCTCCAATCTCTTCGACTGTCTCAATGACCTTAGATCGAAGGTCCATACTCAGACCATTAAAACTCTTTTTAATTATCTCTCCCTTTCGATTTGGATCATATAAGGCCTTTTTCATCACTTTATGGCGAACCGTAGCCATTTGAGGTCGTTCATCCGGACAGATAATTGTGGCCATGATATTGCCGCCAAACGCGGGCCGGGTTTGAAGCAGGCATCTCTTTTCATTATCTATATCCAGGCCAGTACAATCAGCCGTAAGGCCTGTCTTTAATCTTGCAGATACTTTGGGTATAAAAGATCGCCCAATTGCGGTAGCTCCACAAAGTACAACCTCTGGTTTGTGCTCTTGAATCAAATCCGTTAAGATTTCACTGTAAATTTCATCATTAAAGTCCTTTAGCACCGGGTCATCTACAATATATATTTTATCAGCACCGTATCTTACTAACTCTTTTGCGGAACTCTCAATATTTTCACCGAAAACGACAGCAGAAAGGTCGACTCCCAACTTATCAGCCAGTTTTCTTCCTTCCCCAAGAAGCTCTAATACAACACTGGCTATCTTACTGTTTCTCTGCTCAGCAAATATCCATACCCCTTCATAGCCATCACTCTTTATTACAGCCTCTTTCACATCAGATATCAAAATTGCTTCAAAATCGCATGCATCTACACAGGCACCACATAGATTACACCTCTCATCTATAGAGGCGAGATCATCTTCAACCTTAATAGCTCCAAAAGGACAGCTATCTATACAGATTCCGCATCCTGTACATAACTCGATATCGACTTTTATTCCCATAGTGAGACCTTTGAAAAACTATGTTTTTTTGAAAAATGGCCTATACTACCTTTAAATCATTCAACTTGTTGATTAACAAATCTATCTGTTCCTCTATGGAGCCTTCCAATATCTCTCTTTTACCATCACGTATTGGAGTAAATATTTTTATTACCTGGGTTGCAGAGCCTTTAAGCCCAGTCTCACTATCGCTCATATCCAAATCAGCTACCCCCCAAATAGGTATATTAATACTCTTTGCCCTCATCTTTCCTTTTAATGAAGGCATCCTCGGTTCATTAATCTCCTTTACGACGGTAATCAAGCCTGGAAGGCTTACCTCCAATACGTCATATCCATCATCCATCATCCTTTCGACCTTGAGTGTATGATTATCCAGCTCCCTTATCTTCCTAACAAAAGCAACAAAAGGGATATCCAGGTTCTCTGCAATACCCGGCCCCACCTGGGCAGTATCCCCATCGATCGCCTGTTTACCACATAGAATAAGGTCAAAATCACCTGTCTTTTCAATACCGCAAGCCAGAGTACGGGATGTAGCCAGTGTGTCAGATCCGGCAAACGCACGGTCACTCAACAAAAAAACGTCATCAACCCCATAAGAGACAGCCTCCCTCAACGCCTCCTCAGCCTGGGGTGGTCCCATACTGATAACAACAACTCTCCCTCCAGACTTTTCTCTTATCCTCAATCCCTCTTCCAGGGCATACATATCAAATGGATTAATAATACTCTTCGTCCCTTCTCTTACAAGCGTGTTTGTATCCTTATTAATCTTAACACTCGTTGTTTCCGGGACCTGTTTAATGCATACAACAATATTCATTATAAATAAACTCTTTTTTTACTTTTTCTTCTTCCCTGCATACTCTTTGATGAGCTCTTGACCGATTACATTCCGTTGGATCTGGTTGGTTCCTTCATATATTTGAAGTATCTTGGCATCTCGCATCATCTTCTCCACTGGATAATCACGCATATAACCATACCCGCCTAAAACCTGAACTGCATCAACCGTAACCTTCATCGCAACATCACTGGAAAAGACCTTTGCCATAGCAGATATCTTGGATATATTCTTAGCGCCACTATCAATAAACCTACAAGCAGAATATACCAAAGCTCTGGAAGCCTCTGTTTGGGTCGCCATATCAGCTAGAATATGCTGAACCGCTTGAAAAGAAATGATCGGCTTTCCAAACTGTTTTCTTTCTCGAGCGTAATTGACCGCTGTATCCAAAGCTCCCTGACAGAGTCCAATGGCTTGAGCACCTATACCCGGCCTTGTTCGATCGAGAACTCTCATTGCGATTACAAACCCCCTCCCCTCTCTTCCAATCAAATTCTCTTTTGGTACCCGACAGTTTGAGAATACCAACTCAGTGGTGGCAGATGCCCTGATCCCCATCTTCTTCTCTTTCGTCCCAAAGCTAAACCCTTCTGTGCCCTTTTCTACTATAATGGCACTTGCCCCTCGAGTCCCCCGTGACTTATCCGTCATAACAATTACTGTATAAATCTCAGCTTCGCCCCCACCTGTAATCCATTGCTTTGTGCCATTTATTACATATTCGTCGCCATCCAATACTGCTGTGGTTTGAATCCCTGAGGCATCACTTCCAGCATTGGCCTCTGTTAGACCAAAAGCCGCTAATTTTTTCCCACTGGCCATATCCGGTATATACTTCATCTTTTGCTCTTCAGAGCCGAACAAAAGGATTGGATAGGCTCCTAATCCGCTGCCGGCATAACACACAGAAACCCCGATACAGGCCCTGCTTATCTCTTCTACTGCAAGGCAGTTTTCAAATGTCCCTCCACCAAGCCCCCCATACTGTTCAGGGTAACATAAACCCATTAGGTCTGAGTCTGCCAAAACCTTAATAATATCCCGGGGGAATTCCTCCCTCTCGTCCAGCTCAGCCCTAACAGGCATAACTCTCTCGTCAGCTATCTGTCTGGCCAAATCTTTGATCATCTGTTGTGTCTCTGTTAAAAAATAGTCCATAGATAACTCCTAAAGTTATTTCAGTTAGTCTATTGCGTATCCTCGGTTGTTTGCTTTTTCTTTTTCCCTTCCGGATGAGCTATTTTTTCCTTAATCTGTCCCCAAAACCTCCGTTTTTGTAATTCCTTGTTCCTCTTAATATTCTCTATAATATGAGGGTTTACCCTATTCGTAACAAAACGATCGGCCATCATGATTGCGTTCTTGATCGCCTTTGACGAAGAATTACCGTGGCTGATTATCCCTATACCATCTATCCCCAAAAGGGGGGCACCCCCATGTTCTGAATAATCAAATCTCTTTCTTATATTCTCTAAGGGCTTTTTAGCCAAAAAATAAGCCAACCTTGAACGAATACCCTTTCCCATTTCATCTTTTAGCGTATTGCCTAAAGCCTCAACCAGCCCTTCCGTCATCTTTAAGATAATGTTTCCTACAAAACCATCACATATCACCACATCTATACTTCCATTATAGACATCCATCCCCTCAATATAGCCCATATAATTTGTGAAACTATTCTTTAAAACAGCGCTGGCATCACGCGTTAATTCATTCCCTTTTGTATCCTCTTCGCCATTACTGAGCAACCCTACCTTAGGGTCTTGTTTGCCCAAGACATACCTGGCATAGACATCTCCCATAACACCGAACTGCACCAAATGAGAGGGTTTGCAAGTAACATTGGCACCTGCGTCCAATAAAACCGTGCCACCCTTTAGTGTAGGTATTATAGCTGCAATGGCCGGTCGATCAACCCCCTCGAGTTTTTTTAAAACAAATATAGCTGTCGCAAGAACAGCACCGGAGTTCCCCGCGCTAACCACTGCCTGGGCTTCTCCACTCTTCACAAGATCAAATGAAACTCTAATTGATGAATCCTTTTTCTTCCTAAGCCCTACAGAGGGAGATTCTCCCATGCCAACAACTTCAGTTGCATGTTGCACTGTTAAGGGTAAGTCTTTCGTGTCATAATTGTCAAGTTCTCTTTGAATTTTATCTTTATCACCCACTAAGATAACATGTGTTTTGCATTCTCTAGCCGCTAAAATAGCTCCTTCTACGGTCACCTGGGGTGCATAGTCGCCACCCATGGCATCCACTGCTATTTTCATAAATTCTCCTTAATCAAATTTCCTTTACTTCCAACACGGTCTTTCCTTTATATGTGCCGCATTTTAAACAAACCCTGTGAGGTAATTTGGGCTCACTGCAATTCGGACACAATGTGATCTGTGGTGGAGATAGTTTATCATGTGTCCTTCGCTTATTCCTTCTCGATCTTGAGTGTCTTCGTTTTGGTAATGCCATTGGAAATCTCCTTTATTCTAATTTCTCTTTTCATATCATATCTTATCTTCTACTTTCAATTTAAAATTTTTGAGTCCAGAAAACTCAACATTAAACTCGCTATCTTTAGCACATTCACAGATGTCTTCGTTCAGATCTATACCACAGTTGGGACAAAGCCCCTTGCATAAACTTTGACATAGGGGTTTAAAAGGGATCGCCATGATTATATGCTCAATAATCACTTGAGAGATATCGATATCTTCTCCTTGATAAAAACTGAATTCCATATCTTCACTGTTTAATTCTAGGTCATCAACAAATTCTTTCTCCTTTGTGGGACAAAATGTATACTCTAAATCAGAGATTAATGGATAATCAATCTCTTTCAAGCATCTGCTGCATTTCAATGTCAAATTAGTGCAAACATTTCCTTTTAAAAAGATATTTCTCTGTGACTTTGTAACCTTCAGGTTAAATGAAACCGGTGAATATAATCTAAACTCTTCCCCTTTACGCCATTGAAGTTCTCCCAATAAGCAGTCTTTTTCTAAAGTTGAGATTAACTCCAATCCGCAACTTGGGATATCCTCAACCTTTAACTTCAAATCAAAACCTGTTTTGGATTTTCTAGGTATTAACTAAGTGTCCATCCAGAAATGGACCTTTTGCCCAATCTCTTTCCCTTCCTTGACCTTGAACAAAATTGCTCATTTCTGGATGGACGCTAACTAGTGTCCATCCATAAATGGCCCTTTTGCCC